>DATLRG010000472.1:0-4292 GCA_035534795.1 Chloroflexota bacterium | reverse complement strand
AAACGCCGCGAAAAGCTCACGAAAACTCTCGTGCCGTGACTGCCGCGCTTTTCGTGAATTTTTCGCGGCGTTTCGCGATCTTCGTGGTCCAGACGTCCAGACGTCCGCCGCTGTCGATGGCAACGGCCATTGGGATTGACGAATTGGTTTCTGTCCGTTGTCGAGCTTATAGAGGTTCGGGCTGCTGTCACACTTGGAATTGGACAGGCCCCTTGTGTTCGCCGCTGGCCCGGCGTACAGTATTTTCGCAGCAAATTGTTTGAGGGGAATGGTATGGCGCAGCTTGGTCTTGGCATCATCGGCACGGGTCGGATCGCTCAGAGTCATCTTCGGTCGTTGGCGCGAAGCACCGAAGGGAAGGCGCTCTGCGTCTTCGACGTGATTCCGGAGCGGGCGACGCAGACCGCGGCGGAGTTTGGTGTTCCCAACACGGCACGCACGCTCGACGAGTTGCTCGAGCGTCGCGACGTGGAAGCCTGCATCGTCTGTACACCCCCCACCGCGCACATGGCGCCGACGGTCAGCGCGCTGGAAGCCGGCAAACACGTTCTCTGCGAAAAGCCGTTCGCGCTGGACCCCTCCGAGGCCGAGCGCATGGTCCAGACCGCGGAGCGCAACAAGCGCTTTCTCTCGGTCTGCTCGGCGCGCGACCGCGTTGGGATTGGCCCGCGCACCGCGCACCAGCTCGCGGCGTCGGGGGCGCTCGGCAAGGTCTACCACGTCCGTTCGAGCGCGTTCCGGGTGCGCGGCCGGCCGGGGATCGACATGTTCCAGGACGCGACCTGGTTCATCGACAAGACCCGGGCGGGCGGTGGCGCGCTGATCGACATCGGCGTCTATCGCATTGACGCGCTGCTCTGGTACCTGGGTTATCCGCGGGTCACCAGCGTCCTTTGCTCGACCTACCAGGGCATCGGTACCCCGGCCACGCCGCCGGTCGTCCAGACGGTCGAGGATCACGCCGTGGTCATGTTCACCTGCGACAATGGCGCGTCCGGTGTCCTCGAGATCGCCTGGGCGTCGAACATCGGTCGGGCAGATACGACGCTGGTGCTGGGGACCGCGGCCGGCCTGCGCTTCGATCCGCTGACCAGGATCACCGCCGGCGCGAACCGACTGTTGACCGAGGAGCGCCTGATCGCGCGGCCCGATGGCGACAGCAGCGACTTCGGCGACGTCACGATTCAGTTCGTCCGCGCCATCCAGGCCGGCCGCCAGCCAGAAACCCCGGCCCGCGAAGCGCTGGAAGTCGCGCGCGTCATCGACGCCGCCTACCGCTCCGCCGCCAGCGGCCAGGCCGTGAGTCTGGTGTCCTAAAGGTAAGGTTGAGGGAGCATCAGCCTCTCGACATTTCTGGCTGGGTGAAACGTGACACGGTCACGTTTCACCCAGCCAGAAATGTCGAGAGGCTGATGCTCCCTCAACAAGAATATCCGGAGGTGCCTGGCCATGGGCGTGCTGGACCTGTTGCGGCTCGACTCGAAGGTTGCCCTCGTCACCGGCGGCAGCCGGGGCCTGGGCCTCCAGATCGCGGAAGGGCTCGGCGAGGCCGGCGCCGTGGTTGCCATCACCGCTCGCCGGGCGCCAGGGCTGGCGGAGGCCGAGGCCCATTTGCGATCGCTGGGAATCCGCTGCCTGACGGTGCCGTGCGACATAACCGACCACGATGCGGTCGAGGCGGCGGTGGCGCAAGTCGTGGCCGAGCTTGGCGGGATCGACGTGCTGGTGAACAACGCGGGCGCGACCTGGGGGGCGCCGCTTCAGGACATCTCGCTCGAAGGTTGGGACAAGGTCATTCGGACGAACGTCACCGGAACGTTTTACGTCAGCCGCGCCGTGGCGCTCGCGATGATCCGGCAGGGCCGCGGCGGACGGATCGTCAACGTTGCCTCGGTCGCCGGCCTCCGTGGCAGCGATCCGCGGGTGATGCAATCGCTTCCCTACAATACCAGCAAAGGCGCCGTCGTCAACTTCACGCGCGATCTCGCCGTGAAGCTGGCGGAGCACGCGATCAACGTCAACTGCATCTGCCCGGGCTTCTTTCCCACCAGGATGACGGCCTGGACCCTCGACCACTTCGGAGACCTGATCAAAGACTCGATCCCCTTGCGCCGCCTGGGCGGCCCCGAGGACCTGAAGGGCCTCGCCGTTTTTCTCGCGTCGCCGGCGTCGGCCTACATCACCGGGCAGGTGATCGCGGTGGATGGAGGGGCGACGGCGATGTAGGACGACGCCGCATCCGTTGCCATGCAGCATTCCGAATTTCTGGACGTGGTCAGGCCGGGAGGGTTCATCACAGAGACGCAGAGAGAGCACGGAGAACACAGAGTATGAATTAGAAGCTATCTCCCCACAGGTCTGTGGGTGCCATCCGGGCACCCACAGACCTGTGGTGAGATAGCTTCTAGATGACTCTCTCTCGGTGCCCTCCGTGAAACCTCCGTCTCTCCGTGGTGAACGTAACCCCAGACTGCCCGCCCAAAGTCCGGGATGCTGCATGGAACGGAGTCGGAAAGGGGCATGGGGAGAGGCAGCGTGCCTGGTCGCGCTTTGCGTATCGCGTTTCGCGCGTTCTGGTCAGCAGGAGGTGTCCTCGTGAACGGCTCGATGATGGATTACCAGCTCACCCTGCCGGCGATCATGCGCCGCGCCGAGGAGTTTTTTGGGCCAAAGGAGATCGTCAGTCGCTTACCCGATCGCAGCTTCCATCGTTATACCTACGCCGATTTCGCCCGCCGGGCGAAGCAGCTCGCGCTGGCCCTCCAGAGGCTGGGGGTGCAGCCAGGCGACCGAGTCGCGACTTTCTGCTGGAACCACCACCAGCACTTCGAAGCCTACTTCGGCGTTCCCGCCAGCGGTGCGGTGGTCCACACGCTCAACCCGCGCCTGCACCCGGACGATCTGACCTACATCATGAGCAACGCGGACGACCGGGTCGCGCTGGTCGATCAGGGATTGCTGCCGCTGTTCGACCAGATCCGACCACGGGTGAACGTGAGGGAGGTCATCGTCATCTCCGATGGCGGTGCGACGCCGGCCGGCACGCTCGACTACGAGCGGGTGCTGGCTAGCGTGGACGCGCGCGCTTTTGCGTACCCCGAGCTGGACGAGCAGCAGGCGGCGGCCATGTGCTACACGTCGGGCACGACCGGCCGTCCGAAAGGCGTGCTCTACTCGCATCGCGCTATCGCTCTGCACTCGCTGCTGCTGACCATGGCCGACACGCTGGCGTTTCGGGAGGCAGACGTCGTCTGCCCGGTCGTCCCAATGTTTCACGCGAACGCCTGGGGGACGCCGTTCGCCGCGGCGCTCGTCGGTGCCGGGCTGGTATTTCCAGGCCAGTTCCTCGATCCGCCGAGTCTGCTGGAGCTCCTGCAGCAGGAGCACGTCACCTTCACCGCCGGAGTGCCGACGATCTGGCTCGGCATCCTGCAGGCGCTGGATCGAGACCCCAAAGCCTACAACCTTTCCAGTCTGCGGATGATGGCGGTGGGCGGCTCGGCCGCGCCCCTGAGCATGATTCGCGGCTTCCAGGAGCGGCACGGCCTGAACGTCCTGCACGCCTGGGGCATGACCGAGCTCACGCCTCTCGGGACCGTCGCAAACGTCCCGAGCGATCTCGTCGAGGCGCCGCCCGAGGTCCGGTACGCTTATCGCGCCCGTCAGGGTACGCCGGTGGCGTTCGTCGAGGCCCGCGCCCGCGGCGACGCCGGCCTCGTTCCCTGGGATGGCGAGACGATGGGCGAGCTCGAGGTGCGCGGCCCCTGGGTAGCGGGCGCGTATCACGAAAGCCCGGGCTCCGAAGACCGCTTCACCGCGGACGGTTGGTTCAAGACCGGCGACATCGTGACGGTCGATCGTCGCGGCTCGGTGAAGATTCAAGACCGCTCCAAGGACTTGATCAAGTCGGGCGGCGAGTGGATCAGCTCGGTCGATCTGGAGAACGCGCTGATGGGCCACCCGGCGATCGCCGAGGCGGCGGTGATCGCCGTCGCGCACCCGAAATGGCAGGAGCGTCCGCTGGCGGTTGTCGTCTTCAAGCCCGGGCAAAGCGCGACGCCCGAAGACCTGCGGGCCTTCCTGGAGCCGAAGTTCGCCAGGTGGTGGCTGCCGGATGCGTTCGAGGTGGTCGACCAGATTCCCCGCACCGCCGTGGGGAAGTTCCTGAAGTCGGCGCTGCGCGAGCGGTTCAAGGATTATCCGCTCGGCTGATATTCTTCCCGGGGAGGTGTTTGGGAAGAGGCATGAGACAATTGGCCCACGGGCCAATTGTCTTATGCCTCTTCCCAAAC
>DATLRG010000471.1:0-2250 GCA_035534795.1 Chloroflexota bacterium | reverse complement strand
GTGATCTTCGTGGTCCAAACGAGTCCTCGCTGTCGTTTCGCGATCTTCGTGGTCCAGACGTCTCCCGCGTCGCGGTATAATGGCCACGGCCCACTGCCGATCCCTCGATTCCAGGGGTATCTGACACGTGTCAGACACCCCTCAAACAAAATGGGAGGACACACGTGCGCGCGGTTCAGTTCCTGGGCGACCGACAGGCAATCGTTCGCGACAAGAAAGACCCACGACCCGGGCTCGGCGAAGTGCTGCTGAGAATCCGTGCTTCTGCCATTTGCGGCAGCGACCTCCACCGGTACCGGCCTGCCAGGGGAGACCGACCGCTTGACGAGGGAGTCCCTGGCCACGAGCCGTGCGGCGAGGTCGTCGAGATTGGCGCCGGGGTTGACGGGCTGAGCGTTGGCGACCGGGTGCTGCTCTACCACCGGGTGGGCTGCGGGACCTGCGTGCAATGCCGCACCGGAAACTCGAATATATGCCAGCACGGACAGCGTTCCTACGGCGGCCACCTCGACGGCGCCGATGCTCAGATGATGGTGGCGCTGGCCCACCGCTGCTTCAAGCTGCCCGACGACCTCTCCTGGGACGACGCGGTCGTGATCTCGTGCCAGGCCGGCACGGCCTACGCCCCGTTGCGGCGACTGGGGGCGAGCGGCCGCGATCAGCTCGTCGTCACCGGTCTGGGACCGGTCGGGCTCTGCGTTCTGTTGCTGGGACACGCGATGGGCGCGCGGATCATCGGCGTCGATCCGATGGCCGAGCGACGAGCGATCGCCACCCAGCTTGGCGCCGACGAGACGCTGGACGCGAGCGACTCGAATCTCGGCCAGATGGTGCGCGACCTCACCAACGGCGGCGCCGACGCGTTGGTCGAGACGTCGGGAAGTCGGGCCGCCCACGCGAAAATCGCCGAGCTGCTGAGGGTCAACGGCCAGGCGGCGATCGTCGGCCTGGGGTCGCACGAGCCGAGCATCAACCCCATCGCGTTCTTCGGCAAGCAGATCACCCTCTTCGCGTCGAACCTGTATCCGGAGTGGCTGCTGCCGGAGATCTTCGCCTTCGTCCACCGCCAGCAAGTCCCGCTCGCGCAGATCATCACGCACCGGGTCTCGATCGAGGACGCACCCGCGATGTTCCGGCTGGCCGACTCGGCCACGGCCGGCAAGATCGTCTTTCGGTTCGGGTGAGCCAAGATGACCATCACCACCACCTCGATTGCACCCGAACGTTTGAGGACCTGCGTCGCCGGGATCTTCGCCGGCTGCCACGTACCAGACGCCGACGCGCGGGTCGTCGCCGATTCGCTGGTCGAGGCCGACCTGCGCGGCGTCTCGTCGCACGGCGTCGTTCGCGTGCCGGCCTACGTCGCCGGCCTGCGCGGCGGCTCGATCAACGCGCGCCCGAATCTGCGCGTCGTCGTGGATACCGGCGCGCGAGCCGTCGTGGACGGCGACGACGGCATGGGACAGGTCGCCGCCAACCACGCGATGGGGCTGGCAGTCGAGCGCGCCCGCGAGCACGGCATCGGGGCCGTCGGCCTGCGGCGGAGCCGACACTGCGGCGCCATGGCCTACTGGGCGCTGCAAGCGCTCGCCGCCGACTGCATCGGCTTTGCCACCACCAACGCGGGCATGAACATGGCGCCCACCGGCGGGCGCGAGAAGATCGTCGGAAACAATCCGCTCGCCATCGCCATCCCGACGAACCGCCCCTGGCCGATGGTGCTGGACATGGCGACCAGCGTCGTCGCGGGCGGCAAGCTCGACGTCGCCGCGATCCGCGGCCAGAAGATTCCACTCGGCTGGGCAACCGACCCGGACGGTCAGCCGACCGACGATCCGGCGATCGCGCGCAAAGGGTTGCTCCTGCCGGTCGGCGGGCCAAAGGGGTACGGTCTCGCGGTCATGCTGGACGTGCTCGCCGGCGTGCTGACCGGCGCCCGCTTTGGCGGCGGGTTGGGTATTCCCGGCAGCGGCCAGTTTTTCCTGGCGATCCAGGTCGAAGGCTTTCTACCGATCGACGAGTTCCGCTCCCGCATGGACCAGTTGATCGACCAGATTCACCAGTCCCAACTGGCCCCGGGCAGCGAGCGCATCTACGTCCAGGGCGAGATCGAGCACGAGCTTGCCCTCCGTCGCGCCGCCGAGGGCATTCCCCTCGAGGCGCCGATCGTCCAGGACCTCGAACGCCTCGCGCAGGAAACCGGTGCGCCCGCGCCCGTGTCGTCGAGTGGGAACTGAGGGGTGGGGGGGG
>DATLRG010000470.1:0-2956 GCA_035534795.1 Chloroflexota bacterium | reverse complement strand
AGCGCAAATCGTTTGTACACGGGGGCCCTCGCGCGGCTTGCTATCCGCGGCTCGGCGCAGATCGATGGGGCGGTGTGCTGCCAGCCAGTCTGTTGAGGGGATCATAGTCCAGCGCGTGGTGTTTGTAAAGTGATCGACGGGCCCCGGACCAAGAGTTGGCCGCTCGCGCCGATATTTTTACTCCGCGAGGTAGTAGTGATAAAATATATTTGGCTGATCGCGACGGAATCGCAGATCCGGGCTTGAAAAGGCCTCGGGGGGCGGTCGTCTTCCGCCGGATCCGTCAACTCTGGCTGGTGGATAGTCTCTGATGCAAAACGTACCCAATCGAGAAACGAATACCTATGAAGATGCTTTTCGCGATTTAATGACCCAGCGGCAGCATGGTCGCTTTGGTCGCGCGCTGAAGCGTTTCGATCCGCGGCCGACGTCGTCGTCCCAGGTGATGCTGGTCGGGCTGGCGCTGGCGGTGATTGGCTGGCTGGTGCCGGTCGCGCACCTGGCGCTGACGGTTGGCCTCGCCCTCCTGGCGGTAGGCTTCCTGACCGGACTCATGCGCCCGAAATCGCGGCGCGTCGTCTGGCGGGGCCGGGATATCGACCTGCCGGCCGAGGAAACCGGGGCGACCCGCTTGTATCGCGCGCTGTACCGCGGGGACTGATCCGAGCTGGCCTCGCTGATCCGGTTCGAAGTAACGACCGAGCCCTGGTCCTGGTGTGAATCGGCGGTGGCAGCTTTGTCAGTGAAACGGACTATATTATAGACTATATGTTATACCGAGCATTCGTCACATGTGATGGCCGTCTGTCTCCGAGGGGGGCGGGCGGCCGAGTGCGTCGCGGATCACCCGGATCAGCTCTCGGACCGCGACGGGCTTGGGGAGGCACGTGTCGATACCCGCGTCGTCGGCGATCGGCCCCTGAACGTCCCCGAGCGAGCTGAAGAGGATGAACTTCACGGCGCGGCCGTAGCGCTCGCGCACCCGTCGCGCCAGCTCGAGTCCGTCGAGCTCCGGCATCACAAGGTCCGAGATCACCAAATCGACCGGTGCTTCTTGAAGCCGTTGCCACCCTTCAAGGCCGTTTGGCGCGATCACCGTTTCCAGGTTCTCCAGCTCCAGCACTCGCACCAGAAGTTGACGGATCTGCGGGTCATCGTCGACGACAAGGACGCGTGGGCTCATGCCGCCACCTCTTTTACTTTGGATTCGGTCGACGTCGCGTCGGCGCTTCCCGTCGCAATCGCCGCCGGTAGAACAATCCGGAAGGTGCTTCCTTGCTCCGGCGCGCTTGCGAGCTCGGCGCGTCCGCCGTGGAGCTCGGCGAGAGTGCGCACCACCGAGAGGCCGACGCCGGTGCCGCGCTCCGTCGTCCGCTCCCCGCTCGCGGTTCGGTAGAACTTTTCCCAGATCTTCTCCTGGTCGGCCAGCGCGATGCCCGGGCCCTGGTCGGTCACCTCGATCCAAACCTCGTCATTCGGGCCACTGCGCACACTCAGGGTAACCGGCCCGGTCCGCGCGTACCGCAAAGCGTTCGTCACGAGGTTCCCGACCATCTGCTCCACCCGGGCGCGGTCGGCTCGCACCATCAGAGCCGGTCCGTCCGAAAGGCCGACCCGTTCGCCGTCGGTCAGGACATGGTAGCCATTGACGAGCTGCGCGAGCAGGGCGGTCACGTCGAAGTCTTCGCAGTTCAGGGTGAGTCGTCCTTTCTCGATCCGTGCCGTGGTCAGGAGGTCGTCGATGAGCCGCTGGCAGGAGCGATACGCGATGAGAATCGAGTCCGTCGCCTCGCGTAAAAACGTGGGGTCGAGCGTATCGGCGCGGTACTGCAGGAGCTCCGTGAAGCCACGGATGACCGTCAGTGGGTTTTGCAGGTCGTGCGAGACCATGTCGAGGAACTCGGTCCGAAAGCGGTCGACCTCGCGGAGCGTCTCGGCTTCGGCCGCCGCCGCCAGGGCGTGGGCGCGGCCGAGGGCGCCGTTCGCGTGCTCGGCGATCTCGGTCAGCCGCTGCTCACCCTTCGGCCCGAACGCGGCCAGCTCAGACTGACGCTGGACCACGCCGACCGCCTCGCTGGCGCCCGGACTTCCGAGGCGGTAAATCATCCGAGAGACGGAGACGTCGTCCGGACTCGCTGATTCCTCGTTCCGTCGCGTCACCGCGGCCGGGGTGTTGAGAAGCTCGACGATTGGCGTCGCTCCGGTCAGGTCTCCCTGAGCGGAGACGGCGGTGAAGGTCCCGTCCGCCGCGCGCCGCCATACTCCGCTGCCGTCGGCTTGCAGGAGGATCTGCGCGTGCTGGGCGGTGATCGCCAGCACGTCGTCGACCGAGCCGGCGGCGGCGAGCTCGCGCGCGAACGACCCGATCCCTTCCCGATAGCGCGTTTCCTCGTCGGTCAGCTCGTGCAGCAACGCGGCTTCGAGGGGGACAGCCGACCGCTCGACCAGGAGGTCCAGTGCCTCGCGGTCGAGCCCGCTCAGTGGCGTCCCATCGAGCCGCGGCCCGACGACCAATGCGCCGAGCACGGTGGGCCCCCGCCGGATCGGGACGACCGTTCGTGCGTCGTCGAGCACCGCGAACTCCAGATGACTTCCTCGCCAGCCGCGCGGCATTCCGTTGGTCGGGACGCCCCCGTCGCCGGCGACGACCCGCCCCCGAACCCACGCGGCCTCGCCGAAGGTCTCGCTGGCGCGCATGCCGCGCAGGATCAGCGTCGCCCAACGAACCGGGACGAACTGGCGGGCATCCCGGGCGACCGCGCGTGCGACCTCCGGCACAGCGCTGATTTCGCCGTGGACCGTGGTCCGCGCCGCGGCCAATCTTGGGTAGAAGTGGGTGTCGATTGCCTTCCTGAGCCACTCGCCGAGCCGAGGCGCGACGGCGGCCAGGATCAGAGCGCCAATCACGTCTGCCGCGACCTTGCCGCTGCCAAGCAGGAGAACGACGAGTTGAGGG
>DATLRG010000469.1:0-5027 GCA_035534795.1 Chloroflexota bacterium | reverse complement strand
CCGAACTGCTCCTTGGGGAAAGCGCTAGGAGAACGAATCCGGCGGCCGCGAGTCGTGCAGCTCGGCGTCGAGCCAGGCGAAGGCGACGATGAGACCGACCGCGAGGGCCTCGATCGCGATAAACAGGTAGCGTGAGTTGATCGCGATGAACGCCGCGCCGATGGCGATGGCCAGCGCGATCGCGGCGACGAGCAGGTGTCCACCCAGGTGGCTCCGCCCTTTGGTGCGTTGCTGAAAGACCGGCGGTGCTTTGCTACGACCGACGCGACGGAGCGCGCCGGCGGCGACTAACCGGCCCAGCGCCGCCTCGCACAGGGCGATAGGCAAACACAGGCGACCCGCGAGCCATTGCGCGGTCACCGCACGCCTGGTTGCCGCCGGGGACGCGAAGAAGTCGCGTATCGCTTCGATGGCCCGGCTTTCTTCGATGTCGTGCACCGTGAACCCCCCTTCCTGCCCGTCGACGGATACACGCAGAGGTCGTCACTCGAGAGCCACTGGCAATAACAAGAGTTTAACACCCTCTTACCTCTTCGACAATAGGTCCAAGCGGCTAATAATTCGCGAGATGGCTTGACCAGCGACCGGCATCTCTGCTACCATCCGCCCATCGCAGCCGCGTGCGTTGGGAGCCGTTACCATGGCGAATCGCTCGCGTTACCCTCGCTTCCAGACGTGGCTCCTCGATCACATGGTCGAGCTCGACTTCACGCCGATGAGTCTGGCGATGGGGCTGGAGCTGCTCGACGGCGACGTCGAGAGCTGGGCGGCTGGCCGCGCTGTGCCCACGCCGGAACAGTGCGAACGCCTGGCGCAGTTGTTCGAGATACCGGTCGGGCAGGTGCTCGCGGCGGCCGGCTGGTGAATTGGGGGCGACCCCTACACTGAGGTGCAGTCCATGGATCGACCCGTTCCCAGCAGCCAGCTTTCCGAGATCCTTGCGGCGATCGACCCAGCGGAAGTCAGCACGCTCGCTCAGTCGCTGGTCCAGATTCCGTCGGTCACCGGGCACGAAGGGCTCGGGATCAGCCGCTTCATGGCGAATTGGCTCGCCAAAAATGGGATCACATCCGGCCTCCAGCAGGTTGGAGAAGAGCGCGCGAACGTCTGGGGCCGCATCGACGGCACGCGGCCGGGTCCGCGCCTCTTGCTCAACGGCCACCTGGATACGAAGCCGGGCGATACGATGACGATCGATCCTTTTGGCGGCGACATCAGCGAAGGCAAACTCTGGGGACGCGGCTCGTGCGACATGAAGGGGCCGGTCGCCTGTGAAATGATCGCCATGAAGGCGATTGCGCAGAGTGGCGTCAAGCTGAACGGGACGCTCATCTTTGGATCGGAGGTCGGGGAAGACGGGGGCGGGTGGAAGTTCCAGGAACTCATCGACGGCCCCGGCGCCTGCGACGTCGGCATCTGCGGTGAGCCAACCGACCTGGAGCTGCACATCGGCTGCCGTGGTTCCTATCCGCTGCGCATCCACGCGATCGGCCGCGCTACCCACACCGGTACTGCCTACACCGGCGTCAACGCCGTTCTAAAAATGTGTACGATCATCCCGGCCCTCTACGCCCTTCCCTGCTTCCAGCGCTCGGATCCGATCTGGGACCGCAACCCGATCAACGCGATGATCATTCGTGGCGGTGCCAAGGTTAGCTCCTCGGTGCCGGATGAGTGCGTCGTCCAGTTCGACATTCGCCTCAACCCGGATCTGCCGCCTCAGGAGGTCGACCGGCTCGTCCGCGCCGAGCTCGCGCGTCTTCAGCGGGAGGACCCGGAGCTCAAGCTGGAGGTGCATATCGGTCGGGAGGAAAGCCGCTCGATGACCGTGGGTCAGGCCGCCAGCCACATCCCACTCGATGATCCGCTCGTCGGCGACGTGCTGGCCGCGATCGAAGCCGCCACCGGCCGACGACCCAGGATCGCCGGCTTCCCCGGCGGCTGCTCCACCGCCATCATGCTACGACGCGGAATCCGCTCGGTGATCTTCGGTCCGGGAAATCTCCAACAGGCGCATTCGGTCGACGAATGGATCGCGTTGGATCAGTTAGATCAAGCTGCGAAGGCCTACGCGTCGATCGCCTACCAACTGCCTCTGTTCAGCCACCCTCGATCGGAAAGTCGAAGGCATCACCCCACGCTGCCTTGCGCGCCCGATTGTACAGCTCCTTGTCTCGCTTCGAGATGACGACCGTCCTCGGTCCCTCTGGCGTACAGAGTTGCAGGTAGATGTGGCCGCCACGGACCCGCGGATGGCGCAAGACGCGTGAGTACGTCCGCGCGACAGCGGCACGCGATACCGCGACGTAGGAAAACTTCTCGTCCTCGTACCCCAGGGTGCCGCCCTTCGCGGCACGGTGCATCTTGCTCCGCGGCAGCCGCACTGAAAAGTGACACCAGTCCTCATCGCCCATCGCGCACGGTGGATCGTGTGGGCACGGAGCAACCGGAAATCCACCGCCCGCCACCAGACGGTCCCGCGCCAGGATCACGCGGGCATAACCCGCGGGCGTACCCGGCTCGATCACCCCCAGCGCTCCATCGGTCACGTCCCAGGCACGGTCGATCAACTCCTCGATCCTGGCCGGATTGAGCTCCCCCAGCACGTAGGAGAGGAGGACGAGATCGTAACGCCCCTCCACGTGTGCTACAACGACGTCACGATGCACCCATTCGACAGACCGAAGCGCCGGGTGCGAGGCGGTGCGCGCGAGCTCACGGCCGACCGCGATCATCCGCGATTGCGCGTCGAGCGCCGTGATCTGCTCGATGCTCGGCCAGACCCTCGTCGCCGCCCACGCGCCCGAGCCCAGTCCCGTCCCCAGGTCGAGCATCGTTCGCGGGTTCCAGCCCTCGCGCTGCTCCCGGAGAGCGGCGAGCGCGGCCACGTCCGCCGCGTACGTCGCGGGCATCCGATAAGCCGCGTAGGCTACGACGTCGCTGTCCGATCGCGCCACGGGCGCCGCGGCCGGGACACCGGTCCGATACCTGGCCGACAGGTCTCTGGTCGTGCGACCGAGTTGGCGCCCTGACATTCCTTGAAACTGCTTGGCGAGTGCCTCGCTCAATTCATCCGGTAACTCAACCAGCATCGAGCGCCCCCTTGCATTTCACGACTCTGCCCCCAGCGCCAGGACGCGCCGCAGCACCGGCTCCAGCGTCAATCCCTGAAGGAGCAGCGAGACGACCACCACGCCGAGGACGAGATCGGCCAGCGGCAGAGACAGGCGGAGCTCGTCGGCGACACTCACGGCGACGACGACCGGCAGCGCTCCCCGCAGGCCGCCCCAGAACAGGACGTGCCGCCACGGTAAGGAAGGGATGCCCGTGAGTCGGCCCAGCAGGAATCCCAATCCGTAGGTCACGACGCCCCGACCGAGCAACGTCGCCACCACGCCGATGCCGATGGCCGGCAGCAGGTCCGCGAGCGCCCGCGGCACGACGGCGACGCCGAGCAGCAGGAACACGAACGAGTTCGTGACGAAAGCCAGGAACTCCCAGAGGCGGTCGATCGCTTCGCGCGCCTGCGCTGACATCCCGAACTGTCGGCCAAAATTGCCGAGCACCGATCCGGCACCCACCACCGCGAGCACGCCGGACACTCCGAGATCCTGGGCGACGAGGTAGCTGCCGAACGCGACCACGACGCTGATGGTCGTTTCGACCAGATAGTCGCTCGTGCTGCGCTCGACCAGCGATCCCAGGAATCCAACCAGCACCCCGGCGACCAGGCCTCCCACGCCGATCAACAGGAAGTTGCCCACGGCCACGGCGGGACCCACCTGGCCGACCGCGATCGCGACTGCCAGCACGTTCACCAGCACGACGACCGTGCCGTCGTTGAGCAGACTCTCGCCCTCGACCAGCGCCTTGAGCTCCGGCGAGACCGGCGCGCGCCGAAAGAAGGCGACGACCGCGACCGGGTCCGTGGCCGAGACAATCACGCCGAAGAGCGCCGCCGTCCCCCACGGCACGTGGAGGAGGAACGCCATGACCGCGGCCGTGACGCCGCCCGACACGACGACTCCGCCCGTCGCGAGAACGCCAATGGTGGGGGCTACTCTCGCCAGGTGATCCCAGCGCAACGCGAAGGCTGCTTCGAAGAGCAATGGCGGCAGGAGAATCCAGAGAAAGACGTCCGGTGTCAGCGTCGTCGCGGGAAGGAGGCCGAGCACGTCGAGTAGAATGCCCGCCAGCACGAGTCCGACGGTGTACGGGATCTGGAAGCGACCGATCCAGACCGCGACCAGGCTGGCGAGCAGCAGCAGGAGGACGACGGTCTGCTCCGTCGGCGCGACGGAAGGCATGACTGCAGGTCAGAGGGAATCTGGGGAGTTGGCAGGGGCGAAAGCTATGCTGGGCAAACCTCTCGCCCCTGCCAACTCCCCAGATTCCCTCATTTTCGCAGGCGGACCGGCAGCGCCAGGCGTCATCGGGGGCTCGCCGCGGCGGCCCGATGAAGAATCCGGCGGAGGTACTGCCCCGTGTACGAGCTCGGGTTGGCGGCGACGGCCTCCGGCGGCCCCTCGGCGATAATCTCGCCGCCGGCCATCCCACCTTCGGGACCCAGGTCGACGATCCAGTCGGCGCTCTTGATCACGTCCAGGTTGTGCTCGATCACCAGCACCGAGTTCCCAGCGTCTACCAGGCGCTGCAGGACGTCGAGCAGCCGCTCGACGTCCGCGAAGTGCAGGCCGGTCGTGGGCTCGTCCAGGATGTAGAGCGTGCGGCCGGTCGCGCGGCGCGAAAGCTCCGACGCGAGCTTGATGCGCTGCGCCTCGCCCCCGGAGAGCGTCGTCGCGGGCTGCCCCAGCCGGATGTATCCCAGGCCCACGTCATTCAGGGTCTGCAGCTTGTTGCGAATCGACGGGATCGCCTCAAAAAACTCAAGCGCTTCGGTCACGGTCATGTCCAGCACGTCGGCGATGGTGCGGCCCTTGTAATGGATCTCGAGGGCCTCGCGGTTGTAGCGGCGCCCTTTGCAGACGTCACACGGCACGAAGACGTCCGGCAGGAACTGCATCTCG
>DATLRG010000468.1:0-7527 GCA_035534795.1 Chloroflexota bacterium | reverse complement strand
GCGGCATGCGCTGGAAGGTCGAGCGCGCCGAAGGGGTGCTCGCTCTCCGTTGTGCCATCCTCAGCAATCGCTGGCGCGAGGCATGGGATCGTGCGCGAAAGGCCGCCTGAGATTGCCCAAGAAGCTCACGCGCACCCCCGCGCACGGCCGCGCACGGCTCAACTTGACACGCACTGTGATAATCTATATTATTATCGCGATAGCAAGCTGGCCTTTTGGCCATCAAATCTGCGCCCACCCGTGAAACGATCGCGCAATGCACTCGACCGATCCCAACGCCGTGTACATCATCAGCGTGGCTGCCCGCATCGTGGGAATGCACGCCAACACCCTTCGCAAGTACGAGCGCCAAGGGCTGATCGCGCCCTCTCGCTCGGACGGGAACGTGCGCCTGTTCTCACCGCGGGACCTCCGCCGGCTGACCCAGATCAAGCGACTGGTCGAAGATCGCCGGGTGAACCTGGCCGGCGTTGAAGTTGCGCTGGCCGTGACCGATCGGCTGCGAGCCCTTCGCCAGGGCTTTTCGGGCGATCTGTCGCCGGCGTGTGATGACCTGTGTCACGCGATCGACGAAGTCTTGGAAGCCGTGTCGGCCGTGCCCGGATCGGGCGCACCGGTCGACCATCCATTGGAGGATGCCGATGAGCGAACCGAATCGCACACCAGGCGACGAGACCCAACCGGACGCGACAACGCGGCCCGACCAGCCCGCCACGGGCCCGTCGAGCGCGTCCGAGACGGAACTCCGACAGCAGTTGGAAGACACACGCGCCAAGTGCCAGACGTACCTTGACCTGGCTCAGCGCGCTCAAGCCGACTTCGTCAACTACAAGCGGCGAGTCGAGCAAGAGCGCAGCGATTATGCACGGAGCGCGCGAGCGGAGTCGATTCTGAAGGCATTGCCGACACTGGACGACCTGGAGCGGGCGGTCGCGTCGTTGCCGGCGAGCCTTGCCGGATCGGACTGGGCGCAGGGCATCGTCTTGATCGAACGAAAGCTGCACGCGGTGATCGAATCCGAGGGCGCGAAGCCGATCGAGGCAGTCGGGAAACCATTCGATCCATGGCAACAGGAGGCGCTCGCCCACGAGCCGAGCACCCAGTTCCCGGCGGGAACCGTCTCGCGGGTCTATCGGACCGGCTATTCGCTCGATGGGCGGGTGATCCGACCAGCCCAGGTCGTCGTCTCCAGTGGTCCACCCGACGAGCGGGGCCAGGCGCCTGCTCAGCAAGCGGGGGACGAGTCGAAGCAAACGGGAGGCGCCGCTTGATCTGCACGGAGGACGCGGAGTGATCGCATCTCGGACGATTCTGGTCGTGGCCGAGGACCCACGCCAGGCCAGAGATTTGCATCGGGATCTCGTCGTCGACGGCCACGACGTGTCGACCGTCGTCGATCGGTTCGAAGCGGTTCGTCGCATCACCGAGAGCCTCCCCGATCTGGTCATCGTCGACGAGCCTCCCGCGGCGGACTCTGGATTCGACCTGCTGGCCGCGATCCGCCGCTGCAGCTCGGTGCCCGTGATCGTTCTCTCCGACCACGACGACAGCCCTTCCAAAGTCGCCGCGCTGGATCGGGGTGCCGACGACTATCTCACCAAGCCCTGCAGCGAGCAAGAGCTTCGATCGCGCGTTCGCGCCGTGCTACGCCGTTCCGAGATGCCGGCGCCAACGCCCAAGACCAGAATCGTCGTCGACGAGTACCTGACGATCGACTTCGATCGGCGCGAAGTCATCGCCGATGGCAAGCACGTGCCTTTACGCCCAACCGAATATCGGTTGTTGTATCATTTGGTCAACAATGCTGGCCGTGTCCTCACGCACGAAACGCTGCTGGCAAAAGTTTGGGGATACGAGTATCGGACCGAAGAGCACTACGTTCGGCTGTACGTCACGTACTTGCGCCAAAAGATCGAACCAGACCCGCGGCACCCGCGCTACATTCTGAACGAGCGAGGACTCGGCTACCGATTCGCGGATCTCGCTCCAGTCGAAGGCGTCGCCGCACTGCTGGCATAGGTAAGGAGCTACTTTTTTGATTACCGTCGATGCATTCTGTCACGTCGGCGATTGCTGCATCTACGAGACGTCGGTGAGCGAGAGCGACGTGATGGACGCGCTGAACGCGAACCGCGTCAGCGCCGCGATCCTCCAGCCATTTCCCGGGCCGCCCAACCCCGCCGCCGTCCACGACCGCATCGCAGAACTCGGGGCGAAGCAGCCGGGGCGCGTGTTCGGCGTCGCCAGCGCCAACCCGCACATCGACCGCGACCGCTACTACCGCGAAATCGAGCGGTGCGTCCACGACCTTGGCTTCGTCGGCGTCGCGCTGGATACGTTCGGCCACGTCGTCAATCCAAACGGACGGGACGCGAAGACGGTGTTCGAGGTCGCGCGGGAGCTGGCGATTCCCGTGGTCGTGGAAACCGGCTGGGGTGCGCCGTTCGGACTTCCCAGCGCGATCTTGCCGCGGGCTCGTGAGTACAACGATGTGAAGATCGTCCTGGCGCACGCGGGCGCCGGCCTGTACACCTTCGAGGCGTACGTGGTCGCGCGCGAGGTCCCGAACGTCTACCTCGAAACGTCCTGGTGCCGCAGCGACGACGTGCGCTGGCTGATCAACGAGCTCGGGGCCCATCGCGTCATGCTCGGATCGGACCTGGCATCCAACCAGGAAGCAGAGCTGGCAAAATACCGCTCGCTCGGCCTCTTCCACTTCCAGCAGTACCAGGTCCTCGGCCAGTCCGCCATCGACGTCTTCGGCCTGAAGGGCGTCACCGAGATCGCAGAGCCGGTGCCCGTGGTCGAGTTGAGTGAGCCAGCCGTGGCGCCCGTGCCGGCAGTCGAGACGAACGAGCCAGCGGGAGAACCGGCGCGACCGGCCGAGACAGTTGAGCCGGAGGCGACGTCAGAGCCGGTCCCCGAAGAAGAAGCACCAGAACCCGCCGAACCGAGAGCCCAAACCGAGGGCGTCACGGCTGAAGCGTCGACGAGTAGTGGGTAGTCGTGGTCTGGACCACGAACGGCACGAAACGACCCGAAAAGATCGCGAAAAGGGAGACGTCCCTTTTTAGACATTATCTCCAAGCTGTTGTTTGAGCACCCCGCGGGTGCTCAAACAACAGCTTGGAGATAATGTCTAAAGCAACCCGGAAAGCCGATACCCCAGATAGATTCCCACGATGCCCAGCACGCCGGCCAGAGCCGGCGGCGCTGGTATCGGCAGATTGAGTCGACCGAAGATCAGGCCGACGATCACCCCGACGGCGAGGGCTTCGAGGTCACGAACTGGCATTGGCTGTTCCGCGTCCCGTGGCTACGGCCGGGAGGTCGCCGACCGTGGCGGGACCGGTTGTACGCGCGGGCCGGTCGGAGTGTCCTGCACCAGGTAACCCCGACGCTCGACGACCAAGCGCAGACCGTCGGCGGCTTTCCAGTCGCGTTGCTGCCGCGCCGTCTCACGGCGCTGCACCAGCGCCAGGATGTCGTCCGGCACCGTGGCAATCGGCCGCTCATCCCTCTGTCTTCGCTGGGCCAGCGCTCGTGCCCGCTCGACGAGCGCCGCGGGCAGACCGCGCGCCAGGCCCTGCCAGTCCAGGTCACCCAGGTCGCTCAAGGGGATGGAGCTACCGTGTCCGAAATACGCCGGCCCCGTTTCCTGGTCAATCGTGACGCCGCCCGTTCCCATGACCAGCCCATGGCCCGCGGCCGGATCCAGAATGAAGGCGGTGTGCTCGTCGATGCCGACGACGGTCGCCTCCGGCGGCAGATCAGCTCGAAGCTCGGCGAAGCGCTCCGGTCCGACGAAGCAGTGGCTCGTGTCGAGCTCCGCTCCCCCTTCCCGATTGTTCCAGTGCGGGACGAACACGAGAGTCGAGCCGGTGTCGCCGAGCAGGTCGAGACCGCGCTCCCAGCCGAGGTCCGCCCCTGCCTTGTAAATCTCATAAACCGGCAACGTGTAGGCGCTGATCGCCAGGACTGCCGCGCTGGCCAACACCAGCGACGCGCCACTGGCGTATCGCGCTCGGAGGGCATCCCAGACGATACTCTCGCGAAGCTGCCGCACCGCGTAGGTCGGGCTGCCGGGACCGAGGAAGAGGCAGTCCGCGGCCAGGAGCTGGTCGGCAAGCGCCGGATCGTCCGGCGTGAACGGGGTATCGCGCTTTCGGGCGGGGACGATGGTTGTCTCGACGACGTAATTCGCGAGGCGCTGCTGTATGAACTCGGCGACCTTCCTCGCCACCAGGGTCGAGTTCGGTTGGAAGCCCGCCGGCGTTTCCAGAATGGCCAGGCGCACCGGCGGAGGGATCTGCTGGAAGAGCCAATCGAAGACACGGCGCCCGCTGGCAGACGTCTCCCCCGAGCCGAGCAAGACCAACTGGCCAGGCCAATCGCGGATCATTCGGCGATGCGGTAGCGGCACGACGCGGCACCGTCGACGACGGTGGTCTCACGCGTGACGCTGGCTTTGAGCAGACTCTGAAAGAGCTCGTGCTCGCACTGGCAGACCTGCGGGAAGCGCTGGGCGACGTCGTAAATTGGGCAGTTGTGCTCGGAGAGGACCAGCGCGCCCGCGTCTTCCTCGACGGTGGCCATGTAGCCGTCGTCGTCGCGCGCGCGCGCCAATTCGCGGACCGCCTCGCCCAGGGGCTTGCCGACGAGGCGAAGCCGGTAGGTCCGCGCGAGCCGCTCGTTCCGCAGGTGAAAGAGGCGATCGAGTTTCTCGTCACCTTCGAGAGTGGACAAATCCTGGAGAAAGTCGACCAGGAACTGGTTGTACCCCTGGGGAAAGAGGGAATCGCCCGACTCCGAGATACCGTACGCGACGGCGGGGCGACCACGTGACGACGGCCGCGGGTGCTGGACCACCAGACCATCCAGCTCCAGGCGTGCCAGGTGCTTGCGGACCGCGACCGCGGTGATTCCCAGCTCGCGAGCGATTTCCGGAGCCGTCAAGTCACCGGTGCGCTTCAACAGATGTAAGAGCTTCAATCCCCTGCTCGGGACCCTGCTGGAACCGGCGGAAAAGGAGGATGAGGGGGCGGGGGGCAACCTACTGGTGCGGGCAGACGCTTTCTGAGCGGGCATCTTGTCCCTCCATCGACGCGACGCGCGACCGCGACCCCAATTAAGCCATATTATATCTATCGACCCTCCATCCGTCAACTACTTTAGGAAACCAAATGGTTGACAAATGAGTCGGGCTGCCTGTATCCTGTTAGCAGTGACACAGGTGGTTCGAGGGAGTAGCCGATGGCAGAAGCCGGCGAGTTGGTGATCCAGGATCTCCACGTCAGCGTCGAGGGGCGCGAGATCCTGAAGGGAGTGAATCTCACGGTCCCGATCGGGGAAGTACACGCGTTGCTCGGGCCAAACGGCTCGGGAAAGAGCACGCTGGCCTACACCCTGATGGGACATCCCAAGTACGAAGTGACGCAGGGCCAGGTGCTCTTCAATGGCGAGGACATCCTGGAGATGGAAGCGGATGAGCGGGCGCGCAAAGGCGTGTTTCTCGCGTTCCAGTATCCGACGGCGATTCCGGGCGTCAGCATGGCGAATTTTCTCCGCATGTCGCTGAAGTCGGTGACTGGCAAAGACATGCCCATCCTCCAGTTTCGGAAGCTGGTCAAGGAGAAGATGGCGCTGCTGAAGATGGACGATTCCTTCTTCACTCGGTACATCAACGACGGATTTTCCGGCGGTGAGAAGAAGCGCGCGGAAATCTTGCAGATGGCATTGCTCCAGCCACGGCTGGCAATCATGGACGAGACCGACTCCGGCCTCGACATCGACGCGCTGCGTACCGTCTCCGAAGGTGTCAACGCGATTCGCGGGCCGCGGCTCGGCGTTCTGATCATCACGCACTACCAGCGGATCCTCAACTACATTACGCCCGATTTCGTTCACGTCATGGTCGACGGTCGTATCGTGCGCTCCGGCCAGCTAGAATTGGTTGAAGCGCTCGAAGCGCGCGGCTATGAGTGGATCATCAACGAAGCACTGAGTCTTCAGGGGGTGTGAAAGGCCATGACTGAGACTGCCGAGGTCCTAGACGTAGGCGTAGGCGACTACAAGTACGGATTCCACGATCCCGAACAGTACGTCTTCAAGTCGCGCAAGGGGTTGAGCCGCGACGTCGTCACCGAGATCTCCGAGATGAAAGGCGAGCCGGCCTGGATGCGCGACTTTCGACTGAAGGCTTACGAGCACTTCCTGTCGCGCCCGCTGCCGCGCTGGGGTGGAGAGCTTGGCACCATCGACTTCGACGACATCTACTACTACCTGCGCCCGACCGAGGGTCAAGGGAAGACCTGGAACGACGTGCCGGAGTACATCAAGAACACCTTCGATAAGCTCGGCATTCCCGAAGCCGAGCGCAAGTTCCTCGCGGGAGTCAGCGCCCAGTACGAGTCCGAGGTCATCTACCACAGCATCCGCAAAGACCTCGAAGAAAAGGGCGTGCTTTTCTGCGACTGCGATACCGGCTTGCGCGAGCACCCGGACATCTTCAAGAAGTACTTCGGCACGATCATTCCGCCCAACGACAACAAGTTCGCGGCGCTGAACTCGGCGGTCTGGAGCGGCGGTAGCTTCGTCTACGTGCCGGCCGGCGTCAAAGTGGAGATTCCTCTCCAGGCGTACTTCCGGATCAACGCCCAGAACATGGGCCAGTTCGAGCGAACGCTGATCATCGCCGAGCCGGGCAGCTACGTCCACTATGTCGAGGGCTGCACCGCGCCGACCTGGTCGACGGATAGCCTGCACAGCGCCGTCGTCGAGATCATCGTCATGGAAGGCGCCCGGGTGCGCTACACGACGATCCAGAACTGGTCGAACAACGTCTACAACCTGGTGACCAAGCGGGCCCAGGCATTCCGCGACGCGACGATGGAGTGGATCGACTGTAACCTCGGCTCTCAACTGACGATGAAGTACCCGGCGGTCTACCTGATGGAGCCGGGTGCCCGGGGCGAAGTCCTGTCGATTGCCTTCGCCGGCCGCGGGCAGCACCAGGATGCCGGCGCCAAGATGGTCCACGTCGCACCAAACACCAGCTCGGCGATCACCTCGAAGTCGATCAGCAAGAACGGTGGACGCGCCAGCTACCGGGGCCTGCTCAAGGTCCACAAGGGCTGCGAAGGCGTCAAAGCGAACGTCCGCTGTGATGCCCTTTTGATGGACGAGCAATCGCGGACGGATACCTACCCCTACATCGAGATCGAGGAAGACCGCGTCAGCGTCGCCCACGAGGCAACGGTCTCGAAGGTGAGCGAAGAGCAGTTGTTCTACCTGCGTAGTCGCGGCATGAACGAGAACGACGCGACGATGATGATCGTCAACGGCTTCATCGAGCCAATCGTCAAGGAGCTGCCGATGGAGTACGCCGTCGAGATGAATCGGCTGATTCAGCTCGAAATGGCCGGCTCGGTAGGGTAAGAAACCAGCTCAAAGCTGTTGTTTGGGCAACCCTCGGGCGCCCAAACAACAGCTTTGAGCTAGTTTCCAGGTCAGCAGAGTGGCAAGGAG
>DATLRG010000467.1:0-7939 GCA_035534795.1 Chloroflexota bacterium | reverse complement strand
TTTGCCGAGGCACAGCCCGGGCTGTGCCTCGGCAAACCAGCCAAACCATTCCGAAAATTGCTCCAACACGCCGGTCATTGTGTCGCGGTGACTCCGCCGTCCACCAGCAGGACGTGGCCGGTCACGAAGCTGGAAGCGGGCGACGCGAAGAAGATTGTAGCACCGACGATATCGCCCGGCACGCCGACGCGACCGAGTGGGATTCGCTCGGTGAGGCCGCGTCGAAAGTCCGGATTCGCGAGCATCTCGGCGACGAGCGGCGTTTCGATGAACGTGGGCGCGATCGCGTTGACCCGCACGTTGTGCGATGCCCACTCCGTGGCCAGTTGGCGCGTCAGATTGTTGACCGCGGCCTTGCTCGGCGTGTAGGCCGCGTAGCCACGGCGGATGGCAAGCTGCCCGCGCACCGAGGAGATGTTGATGATGCTGCCGCTCTTCTGCGCGATCATGATGCGGCCGGCCGCCTGGCAGGTGAGAAACGTTCCCTTGACGTTCACGTCCATCACCCGCTGCCACTCGTCGAGCGGAAAGTCCTGCGCCGGTGCCTCGTGCTGAGTCCCGGCGCAGTTGACCAGCACGTCGATCCGGCCGAATTCGTCGACCACCTGGCGGATCAGGCGATCGACCGATGCCGGGTCGGTCACCTCGACCGCCATCCCCGCGGTGCGGCGGCCCGCCGACGCCAGCTCCGCGGCGGCCGTCTTCGCCCGCTCGACCGAGCGCCCGGCGACGACCACGTCCGCCCCATACTCGACGAGCGCCCGCGCCAACGCGACGCCGATGCCCCCGGCACCCCCGGGCAAGACGGCAACCTTCCCGTCCAAGCGGAAGATGTCCTGGTACAAGTCGTCCCCTCCACCTCAGAACTGCACTACTGCCATTTTCAGGTTGGTTTGGCTGGTTTGCCAAAGCACAGCCTTGGCAAACCAGCCAAACCAACCTGAAAATGGCTCTAATCCCCCGTTAGCGTTCGTAATCTCAAAGCGAGAGCGGCGTTGAAGCGATGGTCCGCGTTGCGGACGTCGAGGCCGCTCACCTCGGCGATCCGCAGGAGTCGGTACTTCAGCGTGCTCGTGTGGACGTTCAGTGTCCGCGCGGTCGTCTCGAGGTTGCCACCGTGGTCCAGGTACGCCTGGAGCGTCGCGACCAACGAGCGGCGACCACGCTGATCGTAGGCGACCAACGGTCCGAGCACCAGGTCGACGAATTCGCGTCGCGTGTCGGGTTTCGTGCTGTCGAACAGGAAGAAGACCGCGAGGCGCGGATCGGTCGTCGAGATCACCTGCCCGTTCTCGCCGAGAAGCTTGAGGATGGAGAGCGCGCGGCGGGCCACCTCGTAGGTCCGGTGGAGCTCGCGCGCGTCGCGGACCTGCGGGGCGACGGCGATCGAGAGGGTGGTGTCGGGCACGAGGGCGGTGATGTCGCGACGCAGCGCGCCGACCAGCTCGGCCAGCACTCCCTCCAGGCGCGGCTCGGCGCCGGCGGGCCAGCGGGGTTGAGCTGCCGCTGGATCGTCGGGCGCCCGGGGGCGAGTCCGCGTCCGCGGCGGCGAGCCGGCGAGTAACACGACGATCTGGCCATCTTTCTGGGTGACCAGGCTGCCCGGAGATACCCGCCGCGCCCAGGCTCCCACCAGCGCGACCAGATCGTGCAGGGATGACGCGCGCGTCGGCGAGTCGCGGCTGGTGGGCGCGATGTCCGGCTCCAGGAGGAGCAGCGATTGCAGCGCGCTTGAGTCGTAGGCCAGCAGCGACGAACGCGTCGCGCGGATCTCCGGCGACGCCTCGGCACACTGTAGCAAGATGTCCAGGGTGTTGCCCTTGAATTTCAGCTCGGTCTCGATCGAGGCTTGCTGACGGGCGAACTCGACGCCAACGGCGAGCGACGCCTGACGGACCAGGACCAGACTGCCGTGCCCGAGCGGGTGATCTCGTTCGATCGTCGACACGTAGCCGACGACGTCGTCGGCTACCACCACGGGCGCGATGGCGCGGGTTTGGGGGAAGCCACGATCGGACGCTGCCGGAATCAGCACCGGCTGTCGATCGCCTTCGAGGCACGGCCGGAGCGCTTGCGCCTCGGCACGCTTCAGGAGCGTGCCCGTCGGGCAGGGGCGATCCTCGCGGGCCGGAGCGCCAGTCGGCACGGCGTACGCCAGCGCGCGGAAGAACCGGTTCTCGATCAGCACCGGGTTCCCGACAGACCGGGCCAGAGCGGTGGCAACCCGAGACAGGCCCGCGCCGTTCAGTGCGAGCTGCACCAGCTCCTCGTACACGGCGAGCGCGTGCCGAAGATTCTGCTGCTCCTCCCGGAGGTCGCGGATCTCGTCGCCGGCATCCGAGAGGCACGGCCCCGCGGCTCGTGCCACGCCTCCGTTTCGGTGGATGACCGCGGAATCCACGGTCTGGTCGGCAACGCTGGCTGTTGCTTTCTCCATGTCTGGCTTCCGACTCCTTACTCCTGGATCCTGCTCGTTCGTTCGTCGGATCTAGCCAATCCGAGCGCCCCGATGACCCACGGGAATTCGGCTGAAGTCATGCTAGTCAACCCGAGGAGAATCCACGATCATGGGGGCCTGCGTGGTAGGAGTGAATGATGAGGCTACCACTCGGTCCGCCACCATCACCTCGACGTATGTCGCTACTCGCCAGGGTGTTCCACCGCGGAGAACACGATTCTTCGATCGGCGTGCAACCATCCGCGATGGAGTCGGCGCGCACCTCCGTGGCAACCTTCCAGGACAGCGACCCCCGACACGCGCCGCCTTCCGAGACGGGATTATATCTGGAAGCGCGCCAGCAGATCAAGCGGCGTGCCTGGGGCCGCGCGCAGCGTTCCCTCGAAGAGGCGGCTCGTCGCGAGCCCGACTGCCCGGCAGCCCTCGATCTGAAGTCGGTGCGGACGATCCGTCGCGCGCTTCGGCGGACGGCCCGCTGGCCGAGCGACGTCGAAGCCCACCTCGATCTTGGACGGGCGTATTTCGACCTCGACCTCGGGGAGGATGCCCTGACCGAGTTCGCCACCGTGCAACGGCTGGCGCCCGGACGCTACGAGGGATTCGCGCTCGCCGCGCTCGAATATCTCTACCGCGGCGAATACACCCGCGCGATGCGCGCGTGGCTCCGTGCCCGAGAGCTGAATCTGGAGCTGCCCGACCTCGACGACGTGATGGGAAGCCTGCCGACGACGTGACCGACCAGAAGACAGGAGGCCGATCGATGGATCAGACCGAGCTCTGCTTCACGCCGGCAACGGAGCTGGCGGGCAAGGTACGGGCGCGGGAGCTTTCGCCGGTCGAGGTAGTCGAGGCGTACCTCGCGCGGATCGAGCGGATCAACCCCGTCGTCAACGCCTACTGCACGGTGACGGCCGATCTGGCTCGCGCCGAGGCGCGGCGAATCGAAGCGGCGATCTTGCGTGGCGAGGCCGTCGGTCCGCTGGCCGGGGTGCCGGTGTCGATCAAGGATCTGCTGATCACGAAAGGCATCCGCACGACGCGCGGCTCGTCGCTCTTCGCCGACGTCGTCCCGACCGAAGACGCGCCGGTCGTCGAGCGTCTGCGCGCGGCCGGCGCTATCTCGCTGGGCAAGACCAACACGCCGGAGTTCGGCTGGAAGGGCGTGACCGATAATCGCCTGTTTGGTCCGACGCGCAACCCCTGGCAGCGCGACCGCACCTCCGGGGGGTCCAGCGGGGGCGCCGGCGCGGCGGTCGCGGCTGGCCTGGGACCGCTCGCCATCGGGACCGACGGTGGCGGATCGATTCGGATCCCCGCGTCCTTCTGCGGCATCTTCGGGTTGAAGCCGACGTTCGGACTGGTGCCGGCGTATCCGCCGAGCTGGGCCGAAGCCCTGGCCCACACCGGGCCGATGACTCGGACCGTGCGCGACGCGGCGCTGCTGCTCAATGCTATCGTCGGGCTCGATCGTCGCGACCGCAACAGCTACCCGGTTGGTCCGGTCGATTTCCTCGACGGTATCGGCGCCGGCGTGCGCCGGTCGCGGGTTGCCTGGAGTCCCGACCTCGGCTACGCCACCGTGGACCCGGCGGTGGCATCCGCCTGCGCGCAGGCCGCGCTGCGGTTCGAGGGCCTGGCCGGCGCGGTCGAGCTGGCATCGCCCGGCTTCCCGGACGTCGGCCGCGCCTGGGAAGCGCTCTTTTACGCGGGCATCGGCGCGGCGGTCGATGCGTTGCCGGCTGGCTGGGACAGCAAGGTCGATCCGGGTCTCGTCGGCCTCGTCCGTCGCTCTCGGTCCGGGACCGCCTTCGATCTCGCGCGGGCGTACCAGGAACGCGCGCAGGTGTACGACGTGACGCGGCGGTTCTTCGAGCGCTACGATCTGCTGCTGACGCCGTCGATCGCCGTGCCGGCGTTCGAGGTTGGCGTCGATAGTCCGCGAGAGATCGCGGGCCGGCCAGCCGAAGGCTTGAGCTGGTCGCCGTTCACGCTCCCCTTCAACCTGACCGGCCAGCCGGCGGCGACGGTGCCGTGCGGCTGGACCGCCGACGGCCTGCCGATTGGCTTGCAGATCGTCGGGCGCCGCTTCGAAGATGCCCTGGTCCTGCGCGCCGCGGCGGCGTTCGAGGACGCATGCCCGTGGGCGGGTCGCCGGCCAGATCTGCTATAATCGACGCTTGGCTACCCGAACTGAAGCTGGTGGTCTTCGACACGGTATGCGCAGCAAACCGTGTCGATTCTGCTTGTCTTCAACGGGACGGGATCGGTGGACGGGTCGATGCGGCTCTACTGGGAGGTCGGAAAGCGCGCGTTTCAGCGCCAGCTTGCCTACCGTTCCGCGAACGTCAACGGCCTGATCACCACCGTCTGTTTCGGCTACCTGCGTAGCAGCGTGCTGCTGGACGATTCAGAACGACGAGGTCGTGAATATCTTCACCAATGGTGGTGTCCCCCTGACCAGCTACCCGATAGAGAATTACCACGACTGGCTGCGGCGGATCAACCGCGAGCGGGGCGTTACCATTCTCCTGACGATGCACGACGTGGTCGACGTCAAGCGCTCTGCTCGCGCCTGCTGATCATCGACCATGGCAAGCTGTTGTACGACGACAGCCTCGAGCAGAGCCGCGATCGCTTCGGGGCCGAACGCACGCTGGTAGTGGAGCTGGCCGACGGCGATGGCGAAGGCGCCGAGCCGTTGTCGGTTGCCCACGCCCAGGAAGTTCGGACCGATGGCCCGCGTCGCTGGCTCCGCTTCAGCCGCGCCGAGACCACCGCCGCCGACCTGATCGCGAGTGTCGCGAGCCGCTACCGGATTCGCGACAGCTCGATCGAGGAGCCGGAGATCGAGGCGATCATCCGGCGGATCTACGAAGACGGGATCTCGTGAATCGGCTTGGGGATGAACCAGCCATCCTCAAGCCTGTTCACGATGATTTTCGGACGACGACGTAGTAAGGCAGTGTATACTCTGTCTATCTCAATGCATAGGAGGTGACCATGAGGCGGCGCATGTCTCGCACCCAGATCTACCTCCAGCCCGAGCTGAGCGAGGCGCTCGACCGGCTGGCCCGCAAGCGTGGGACCTCCAAAGCGAACATTATTCGCATGGCTGCGCGTCGATTTCTCCAGCAAGAGCAGGATGGTAGAGAAGATCCAATCTTCGGCCTCATCGGACTCGGGAACGCGGGTCACGGGAGAGTGTCCGAACAGCACGACCGGATTCTGGCAGAGCATGGCGAAGATTTTCCCTCACGATGAGTCAGGACGTTTTTGTCGATACGTCCGCCTGGTATGCGCTGGCTGACAGTGGAGACACCCACCATTCCTCAGCAGTTCGGTGCGTACGGGGTCTGTTGGACGAGCGGCGAACACTCGCCACCACCAACTATGTCGCCAGTGAAACGTACACCTTGCTCCGAGTCCGTCTCGGGTTTGTGGCTAGCCAAGAGTTCTTACGCCGCATCCGAGGTAGCGCTTTCGCGCAGCGCGTCTTTGTCCCGGAGCCGTGGGAAGAGGCGGCTGAGGATTTGCTCTCTCGCTACGACGACCAGGATCTCAGCTACGTCGACGCGACATCCTTTGTCACGATGCGTCGCCTCGGGATCCAGGAAGCCTTTGCATTCGATCATCACTTCGCTATCCTTGGTTTCACCCTTGTCGTTCCAGCATGATCGATAGACCGATAGACGCGTCGTGCGATACCCAGCACCGTCAGCGTCCGAAGGGGTCCTGCACGTGCTGGTGGAGGATCATTCGGATGAGTGTCGTGTAGCCGACACCGACGCGGGCGGCTCGCCTCCTCAGGGCTTCGAGGTCTTGCTTTGGTAATCGGATCGAGACTTGCTCAAGGTCAGGGCGTTCGATTGTCACCTCGGTCGCCTCCTCCCAGGGAAGCTCCCCAGCGTCGGTGCGGTCAAAATACTCCGCCGTCTCTTCCACTGCTGCTTCGGAAGCGTTACCAGCTCTTCGGGTGCCTCTCATCAAACCTGCTCCTTTCCCCACGTGTCATGTCCCGGGCCGTGACGGGCATGGCTAGCCCTTCGCCGAGGTACATGAGTACGACGAGAAGATAGCGTCCCGCTTCTGTGCGCCCAAAGTAACGGTACAATGTTTCCTCAGGATTCCTCTCCGCTGTTCCCACGCGAAGCAGGGTGCCGCTCAGGTCATCGAATACTGCCTCGGTGACCTCCTCGGGCGTCACCGAGTGCCTGGCCAGATGATCGATTCGGTCGGTGCGCCAGTGGAGATCCCGAATGGCTGACATCCCCTCTCCTGTGATTGATTGTATCACAAGGGCGATGCCAAGCCTCGCCTGATATACTGTGTAGCGACATCTACAGTTGGTCCACGGTGAGAACTCCACGGCCGTGGAGTTCTCACCGTGGCCTTACTTTGGCTTAGGGTGGATTGGAGGCGCGGTGGCAGGTTCAGTGATGCGAGACGTGGGCGACGGGTTGGTGTTGCGGCGATCGACGCCGGCAGATGCCGAGGCGCTGGCCGCGTTCAACGGCGCGATTTTCCGGGAAGCTGGCGCCGCCGGTTGGACGCGCGACCTCCTGTCGCGTCCGCACCCGACGTTCGGCGTGGGTGACTTCACCATCGTCGAGGACGCGCGGACCGGCGCGATCGTCTCGTCGCTCAACCTGATCTCGCAGACCTGGTCGTACGACGGCATCAGGTTCGGAGTCGGGCGCCCGGAGCTGGTCGGGACGAAGCCGGAGTACCGTCAGCGCGGGCTGGTCCGCGTCCAGTTCGAGGAGATTCACCGCTGGAGCGCCGAGCGTGGCGAGGCCGTGCAGGCGATCACCGGCATCCCCTACTTCTATCGCCAGTTCGGCTACGAGATGGGGTTGTCGCTGGACGCAGGGCGCGCCGGGACCAGAGGCGACGTGCCCCGTCTCAAAGATGGCGAGACCGAGCCATTCCGCGTTCGTCCGGCAACCGCGGGTGATCTACCCTTCATCGCGCGGGTTTATCAGGAGTCGGCGACGCGATACCGGGTCGCGTGCGTGCGCGACGAGGCGCTGTGGAAGTACGAGCTCGACGGGAGGAGCGCGGAGAACGGAAGCCGGTTTCAGCTCGGCGTGATCGAAGCGGGCGACGGCGAGTCGGTCGGGTATCTGGCGCACAGAGGTGATCTCGCCTCGGGACGGGCCGTCGTCGTTCGGTCCTACGAGCTGAGGCACGGCGTCTCCTGGCTTGCCGTCACTCCGAGCATCTTCCGTTACCTGGATCAGAGCGGAGAAGAGTACGCGCGGCAGGATGGGAAGGGAGAGTATTCCGCGATCAGCTTCCAGCTCGGGATGGAGCACCCTGTATACCAGGCGCTCGGCAGCCGTCTGCCGCGATCGCTTCCGCCGTACGCCTGGTACGTGCGCGTGGCGGATCTGCCGGGCTTCCTCCGCCTGGTCACGCCAGCGCTCGAGCGGCGCTTAGCCGAGTCGATCGCGGTCGGGCACAGCGGTGAGCTGAAGATCG
>DATLRG010000466.1:0-6816 GCA_035534795.1 Chloroflexota bacterium | reverse complement strand
TGATGCCGTCCGTCGACGATCTCTGGTTCGTCGTCGGGTACGACAAGATCGTCCAGATCTTCGACCACCGCTACTACGAGGACCGCGACGCGGCGCTGGACCGCCTCTTCACGCTGGCCTCGTTTCTCGTTTCCCCACGCGCGCCGCACCGCCCGGAGGACCTCGATACGTTCCTGACGCGATCGGCGAACCGCCGCTACGCCGACCGCGTCCTCCCGCTCGCCTTGCCGACGGAGTTTCAGCGCCTCTCGTCCACCCGGGTCCGCGCGGCGGCCGCCCTCACCGGGCCATCCACCCAGGATGTGCCCGCGATCGTCGGCCGGTTCATTCAGGAGACCGGTGCGTACGCTGGGCCAACGCGGGACCTGGCTGGCGAGGACGTCGACGGTTACGCGATCCGCGAGCGGTTGATCGACGCGGCGGAGCGCGGTGGCCTGCCCGCTCTGTCGGCGGCGGCGTTTCGGGCCGCGATCGACCGCTTGATCCAACCCGACGACGACGGGCGCCGCCGGCGCGCTGCCTTGCGACGTGGGGACGTTTTGGTTGCGACCGAGGAAAGACTGGAGCAAACACCGTGAGTCGATGGATGACCGTCGGTGCGCTTGGCATCGCGCTCTCGCTGCTCGTCGGATTCGGCGGAGGCATCGCGTTCGACCGCTACGTGCTGTTGCGGGGGACGCCGCCGACCGAGCCGCAGACCGCCCAGAGCACCTTCGGCGTGTTCTGGGAGGCCTGGCGGCTGGTCGAGGACCACTACGTCGATCGCGCCTCGGTCGATCCGAAGACGATGACCTATGGTGCGATCGAAGGCATGCTCGACTCGCTGCAGGACACGGGGCACACCCGCTTTCTCTCGCCGTCCGACGTCAAATCCGAGAGTCAGAGTCTGGCCGGGCAGCTCGAGGGAGTTGGCATCGAGGTCGAGACGCGCGATGGTCGGCTGACGGTGGTCGCCCCGCTCGATGGCTCGCCGGCGAAGCAGGCCGGCCTGATGCCCGGTGACGTGATCGAGAAGGTCAATGGCCAGGACGTCTCGCAGATGAGCCTGGAGCAGGTCAGTGGGCTGATTCGCGGTCCAAGCGGGACGTCGGTGCATTTGACGATCCTGCGCCCCGGAGCGTCCGAGCTGCTCGAGTTCACGATCGTTCGCCAGGAAGTCAAAGTGCCGCTGGTGACCTGGGGGACCGTGCCCGGCCAGCACATCGCGGACATTCGGATCAGCGAGTTCGGCAACAATACCGATAGTCAGCTCCGCACCGCGCTCGCTGCCGCGACCGCGGCCGGCGATACCCAGATCATTCTGGACCTGCGCAACGACCCCGGTGGGTTGCTCGATCAGGCCGTGAAAGTCTCGAGTGAGTTCGTGAAGTCCGGTGACGTGCTGATGGAGCAGGACCGGTCTGGCCTGCGCCGGCACGTCGCGATCGAGCCCGGTGGCGCGGCGACGTCGACGCCGCTGGTCGTGCTGGTGAACCACGGAACGGCGAGCGGCGCCGAGATCGTCGCGGGCGCGCTCCAGGACCATCGCCGCGCGGAGATCGTCGGCGAGCAGACGTTCGGCACCGGCACCGTGCTGAACGAGTACCCACTCAGCGACGGCTCGGCCATTCTCCTGGGCGTCCGCGAATGGCTCACCCCGGACGGCCACGTGATCTGGAAGAACGGCATCACCCCGAATGACGTCGTCGCCCAGTCAGCCAGCACGGTCCCGATCGCGCCCACCGAGCTGCAGCCGATGACGCCGGACCAGTTACAAAAGCGGGGAGACACGCAGTTGCTGGATGCGGTGAAGATATTGGGCGGGAAGACGCAAACGCAAATCACGCTTCACGTTTTCAGTTCCGCCACCGCGGGCCCCGTCTCGCCCAGCTTGCGCCACGCTGGATAAAAGAGCGTGACGCCGCCCACCACCGCGACGATCAGCGCGCCGGCCATTGCCTCGGTGATCGGCGCGCCAATCGCGTCGGACAGCGCGCCAAGCGGCAGGGTGGCCATGGGCATGAGCGACCAATTGATCATATAGATGCTCATGACGCGGCCATACCAGGCGCGGTCGGTATTGAGCATGACCATCGTGCTGTTCAAGGTCGAGTAGCCGTCGCCGGCGATGCCGACGAACACCAGGAAGCCGAGGTCGACGGCGAAGATGTGGACGAGCGCGAAGAGGACCAGCGCGACGCCGAACATGACGCCGAAGCCGAGCTGGAGCACCGCCTTGCGCGGATCATCCGCGAGCGCCGCGACGACGAGGGTGCCGATCAAGCCGCCGACGCCAGCCGCGCCGTACAACACGCCCAGCCCGGCTGGCCCGACGTCCAGCACTCGGGCCTGGAAGACGGGTAACAGCGTCTGATAGGGATTGCCGAGGAGCACCGGCACGAAGCCGAGCACGATCAGCAGCCAGAGCCGCTGGTCCTGGAGGATGTAGTGGAACCCCGACGCCATGTCGCCCAGGCCGATCGGCCTCTTCCGTAGCTTTGCCACCGCGGCCGCGGTCGCCGCGTCTGTCGCCTTCAGGTCGAGGCGCAGCAGGAGGATCGCCGCGGCGAAGTAGGCCACGGAGATGGCGTCGAAGGCCCCGGAGATGCCGAAAATCGGCAGGCCCATCATCACGCCGGCCAAGCTGGGCGCGACGATGCGGGTCAGGTTGCGGCCGGACGCGTTCAGCGCGATGGCGTTGCCCAGGGAGTCGTCGTCCACGATCTGGGGAAGGATCGCCTGGCGCGTCGGCGCGTTGAAAGTAAAAATGATGCCGGAGACGACACTCAGGACGACCAGGTGCCAGAATTGGATGGCGTGGAAGTGGACGAGGGCCGAGGTGATCAACGAGACGACCATCAAGCCCGTTTGGGTCATGGCGAGCAAGCGGCGCTTGTCGACGCCGACGCGGTCGGCGTTCCTGGCTGAGCGTCAGTATGGTAGAATGACGCCGGTCTGCTCGCTCTGCCGAGAGATGCATGGGAGAACGCGATGCTCCGACTCTGGCACCGATCCGAAACGGCCGATGCCGACCCCGGCAGCGCGATTGGCCACCCGTTTGCATCGTTGGCCGAGCCGAGCTACCGTGACTTCTGGCTGAGCATTCTCGGCAGCTTCTCGGCCATGCAGATGAACATCGTGGCGCGCGGCTACCTCGCCTTCGTTCTGACCAACTCGGCGACGGCGCTCGGCGTGGTCAGCCTGGCGCGCGCGGTCCCGATGCTGGTTCTCGCGCCGTACGCTGGCAACGTTGCCGACCGCGTCGACAAACGACGGCTGCTGATCGTGACGCAGGTCGGTCTCATGCTGGTCGCGCTGACGACCTCGCTGCTCGTCCACTTCGGGTTGATCCAGTTCTGGCACCTGTGCGTTTTGGGCTTCCTCGAGGGGACCATCTTTACCTTCAACATGCCGACGCGCCAGTCGATTCTGCCGCGACTGGTCCCGTCCGAGCGACTCGGGAATGCCATTGCCCTGAACGCCACCGGGCGCAACCTGACCCGCATCGTCGCGCCCAGTCTGGCCGGCGTTCTGATCGGGCTGCCGGCGTTCGGCATCTCCGGGGCCTTCGACTTCGTCGCGGGCGCGTATTGCGCGGCAGCCCTCCTCCTGCTGCGGCTGGGGCTGCGGGCCGAAGACGCCAAAGATGCCCAGAACACCACGCGAGCGCGCCGTGGGAGCGGCTTCAGCGGCCTCGGCGACGGCTTCCGCTACATTCTGGCGAACTCGAATCTGCGACTGCTGATTATCCTGGGCTTCGTGCCGGTGCTCCTGGGCACTCCCTATCAGACGCTGCTGCCGGTCTTCCAGGCACGCGTGCTGAACGTCGATGCGACGGGGCTCGGCATCATGTATGGCGCGGCCGGCGTTGGCGGGTTGATCGGGTCGATCGTCGTCGCCGCGATCGCCACCCATCCCAAGAAGGCGTCGCTCCAGCTCATCTTTGGCATCATGTTCGGGGTCGGCTTGCTGGCGTTTTCGGCGGTCCACCTCTTTGGTGTCGATCTGGTCTTCCTGGCGGTCGTTGGCTTGTTCGGCGATGGCTACTCGACGCTGAACAGCACGATGGTGATGCTCAACACCGACCGTGCCTGGTACGGGCGGGTGATGAGCATCTACATGATGAACTTCGCTTTGATGCCGCTGGCCACGCTGCCGCTCGGCGCCCTCTCCGACTGGATCAGCGCGCCCATCGCGGTCGGTGGCGCGGCGATCCTCATCGTCGTCCTCGTCGGCGGCGTCGGCCTGTTCTATCCGCCCTACCGCAGAGTCGGCGAAGCAGTGGCGATGTGAGAGCGGCGCGGGCCGGAGCGTCCGCGACCGTCGTAGGGTGTGGTATTGTTTTTGCGTTCTTCTTGAAAAACGGTGAATGGCCCGGACCATCAAGCAAAGCATCCCCTCGCGAAGGGAGATTCTCATCCCGTGGAACGTTTCGACGATCAACCACTCCGGTCGCGCCCGCACCTGGCGGTCCTCTTTCAGGACAAGCTCGGCGGCTTCGTCGTGGCCACCCCGCTCCTCCGTGGGCTGAAAGAGAAATACGTCGGCGCGACCCTCGACTATTTCGGCGGCGATCGGACCGCCGAGCTTGAAGTGGCGTGTCCGCACGTCGACGCCCGCTACTCGCTCTACGGGCGCGCTGGCGCCCTCCGCGACCTGCCCGCGTTCCTCGCGGAGCGCGAGCGCGCGTCTGGTCCGTACGACCTGGCGATCAACCTGGACTTCAATCCGCTGAACGCGGTGGCCGTCGTCATGCTCGACCCGCGGTACGTCGTCGGGCGCTGCTACCAACCGGACGGCCGCGGCGAGCTGCCGCTCGGGCAGAGCACGCTGGATCGGCTCCAGGACCCCCAGACCTTCTGGGTCGGCGAGGACTTCCTGACGCGCTTCGGCGACGTGCTCGGCACCAACTTCATCGGAGAAATCTTCTGCCGACTCGCGCGCGTCGAGACCGACTTCCACCGGGCCGAGGTGCCGTGGACGGCGCCCCCGATCGCGGTCCCCGACGTCCTGATCGCCACGGGTGGGACGCGCACGGCGAAACTCTGGCCAACCGCTTCGTGGAAAAGGCTGATTGACTTCTGCACGGACGCCGGCCTGAAGGTCGGGCTGCTCGGGGCGGCGCCGAATGTCCAGCGGTCGGCCTACGGCTCGGCGGACGGGGAATCGCAGTTGCTCAAGCAAACCCGGCTGGTGGACCTGCGCGGCAAGCTGACGTTGCCGCAAGTCGCGGGTGCGCTGAGAGCCGCGCGCGGCTGCGTGACGATCGACAACGGCATCATGCACCTGGCGAACGCGGTCGCGACTCCGACCGTGGCGATCTTCGGGGCCAGTCCGTGGGAGCTGTGGGCCCCGCGCGTGCCCACGTTGCACCTTCAATTACCGAACGATCCGTGCTCGCTCTGCCGCGAGAACCGCTTCCAGAATGACGGCTGCTTACGGGAGCGTCACGTCTGCATGGAGAGTATCAGCCCGGCGGAGGTCTTCGGTCGGTTGCAAGCGGCGATCGGGTCGTCAGCGTGATTTTCCGACACCGCGTCTGGTGCCGCGCGAAAAAAGTGCCACGGGGCGCCGATTGGTCTATAATTCTCATGGATGACCAGAAGTTTCGCGCGATGGGATTCGACTTTCGCGGTTCTTCACGGCAAGCGGCGACGGCTCGGTCAGAACGAGGCCCGACGCGCGCACGCCGACTGTCTCGATAGTCCTTTCCCCACGTCCCCGTCTTGTCGCGCTCCCGCTTCTGGTTTCTCGTGATGCGCTCCGAGCGCCGGTCAAGGGCGACCGGTGGATGGGATCGAGGAGGAAGCGGTGCGCACGATCGTTCTGGCGGTTGCTCATCAGCCACGAGTCCAGTCCTTCATGACCCACGGCCCGGGCCGCGTGCTGGCGCGGCGCTTCGTGGCCGGGGAAACCCTCGACGACGGCATCGCGGCGGCCATGCGCCTCGCCCGGGGCGGAGCGCGAGTCAGCCTGGATTACCTCGGGGAAGCCGTCTCCAGCTTTGGCGACGCCGAGGCCGCGCTCGCGGTCTATCGCGAGATCGTCGATCGTCTCCGGCAGGTGGAAGCACCAGTCAGCCTCTCGGTCAAGCCATCGCAGTTCGCGGTGGACCTGTCGCGGGGGCGCTGCCTCGACTTGCTGAGCGAGGTCGTTCGTGCCGCCGCGCGGGTCCCGGCGGGCGTCCGCCTCGACATGGAAGATTCGGCGCACACTGACGATACGCTCTGGCTCGCGCGGCAGTTGCGCGAGCGATGCCTGCCGGTCGGGGTGGTCCTCCAGGCGGCGCTCTATCGGACGCCGGCGGACCTCGAGGCCGTCCTGGCCACGGGCGGGTCTGTTCGCCTCTGTAAGGGCGCCTACGCCGAGACGGCGTCGATTGCCTACCCGCGCAAGGCGGACGTCGACGCTGCGTACGCCCGGCTGCTGGAGCGAGTCCTGGCGAACGCGGCGGCGATGCCAGCGCCCGCGGCCGGTCAGTTGGCGCCCGCGGCGATCGCGACGCACGACGAGCGGCTGATCCACCGGGCGATCGAGTTGATCCACCGCCTGAAGCTGGACCCGGGCACGTACGAGTTTCAGATGCTCTACGGGGTCCGCCGTGATCTTCAGGAAAAGCTGATGGGCCAGGGCTATCCTCTCCGGGTCTACACGCCCTGGGGACCATCGTGGTACCCGTACCTCTCGCGCCGGCTGGCCGAACGGCCGGCCAACCTGATCTTCTTCGCATCGTCCCTCGTGTCCGAGGTGCTCGCGAAGCGGCCGGCCACCTCGCCGAAGCCGCGCGCGGGCTCGGTACGACGCTAATTGTGTGAGCAAAAGTCTGGTGGTGGGGTG
>DATLRG010000465.1:0-9335 GCA_035534795.1 Chloroflexota bacterium | reverse complement strand
CTGAAAGAATGCGGGCGCGTAGTAAGATGAGGGGGACTTTGTACCGATGCTCGGCGGCTCATTCTGGCAGAAGGGTGCGAGACGCGTGCTGATCCTGCTGTTCGACGGCACCTGAGGCTTCTGAACGCGGACGGTGCGCTGGGTGCGGGCGCACGACAAAGCCGGCCGTGTGCTGGCCCTGCCGAATCAGACCCCAGGCATCCTTCAGCGCTACGGACTGACCCGCGCCCAGGTCGATCGAGAGGCCTGGGCAATCGACGCGTCTGGTCGCGAGACCGCCGGCGCCGCCGCCATCAACCGGGTTCTGGCGGCGCTTGGCGGCGTCTGGGCGTTGCTCGCCGCCACGTATCGCCTCCCGCCAGTCTGCTGGATCGAAGATCGAGTCTATCGCTGGGTGGCGCGACATCGACACTGGCTCTCGTCGATCTACGGCGCCACGCCCGCGTGCGACGAGCCAGGCATCGAGTGCGAGTAAAACACGGTCTCACAGCAGGTATTTGAGTGCCCCGATGGGCACCCAAATACCTGCTGTGAGACCGTTTCCAAGTGGTGCAGCTTGTACCCCACTCCCCAGACGGTCTTGATCCAGCGAGGGCGGACCGGATCGGCCTCGACTTTTTCGCGCAGGCGTCGGATGTGGACTGTCACCGTGCTGGCATCGCCAACGTACTCGTAGTCCCAGACCTGATCGAGGAGTTGCTCGCGGGTGAAGACCTGGCCAGGATAGCGGGCGAGAAAGTGGAGCAGGTCGAACTCCTTTGCCGTCAACGCCACGGCGCTGCCGGCAATCTCGACGACCCGCCGACGTGGCAGGATTCGCAGGCTGCCAAACCGAAGGGACCCGGCGTCGGCGGTCGGCGTCGCCTTCATCCGACGAAGTACCGCCTTGATGCGCGCGACCAGCTCGCCCGGACTGAACGGCTTCACGACGTAATCGTCCGCGCCGAGGCCGAGCCCTAGAATCTTGTCGGTTTCCTCGCCCTTCGCGGTCAAAAGGATAATCGGCACGCTACTCTCGGCCCGCGGTGTCTGGCAGACTTCCAATCCGCCGACTTTCGGAAGCATCAGGTCGAGGACGATCAGGTCTGGCGCGAGCGAGCGGGCGAGATCCAGTCCGCGCTGACCGTCCGCGGCCAGGTAGACCGGATAGCCTTCCCGGCGAAGATAGCGCTCGATCACCTCGGTCACAATCGCCTCGTCGTCGACAACCAGGACGGTCACTCGCTCCTCGGACCCCATCTTCAACCCATGCGCTCGCGCTCGATCGGTTTCGGACGGTTGGGCCGCGTTCCCTCACCCGCCCTGGCGCGGCCGCGCTCCGGGCCACGCTCGCTACCCTCGTCGTCCTAGGAGGACTGATCGCGTGGGCCGACGGCCTGGGTTGGGTTGTCCATCGCCGCGCCAGCGCTGCTCGTCGTCGCCGTGGGCTTCGGCGTCGTCCTGGGCGCCGCGAGTTGGATTTCCGCCGGTCCGATCGTCCGCCAGGGGCGGGGACACGCCCGCGACGTCTGGTATCCAACCGCGCCCGGCGTGACCCGCCGGGGTGTCTTGTACGTGACGGCTGGCGTCGCCGCGACGGCCACCGGTGTCGTCGTCGCTCGGGTGGCGGCCTCACCGCCGGTCCCGACGAACGTCATCCGGCCGTCGCCAGCGACCGCGGCCACGTCGGCCACGCCGATTCCCAATCCTTCGCCCTCGCCGGCCGAGGCCCGGGGAGTGTCAGCTTCGTCGACGCCGGTCGTACTGGCTACACCAACCTCTGAGCCAACGGTCAAGCCAACCGCGCCCCAGATCGCGACACCACCGCCCCGGCGGCTTGCCGAGGCCGATGCAGCGGCCCCAACGCCGGCCGTCGCCGCGAGGCCAATCGCCGCGGCCCCGTCGCCAACCGTTGCCGCGACCGTCGTGCCGTCAGCAGTGGCCAGCCCGACGGCAACGCTACGAGCGGTCGTCGCTCTGAAGCTGCCGGTCGGCGCGACGCCTCTCATCACGTCGATCGACCAGCTCTACAAAGTGTCGAAGAACTTTTTCGCCGATCCGGCCGTGGACGGGCGGCAGTGGCGGCTCGTCGTCGCCGGCCTCGTCGGCCGTGCGACGACGCTCGCGCTGTCTGATCTCACTGGCCTGCACGCGATCGAGAAGCCACACACGCTGACCTGCATCAGCAACGACGTCGGCGGCAACCTGATCTCGAACGCCGTCTGGAAGGGCGTTCGCCTGGCCGACCTGTTGCACGAAGTCGGCGTGCGCGACGGAGTCCGCAAGGTCGTTTTCTACGCGGCCGACGGATACGCCGACAGTATTTCGCTCGAGCGCGCGATGGATCCCGGCACGCTGCTGGCCTACCAGATGAACGGCGTCACGCTCCCGGTGGGTCACGGCTATCCGCTGCGGGTCCTGGTCCCGAACATCTATGGCATGAAGAACGTCAAGTGGCTCACCAAGATCGAGCTGGTCAACAACGACTTTCAGGGCTACTGGCAGCGCGGCGGCTGGAGCGATCCGGCGCCGATCCAGTCGATGTCACGGATCGACGTCGCCCGCGGTCGCGCGCTGGGCCAGCCGATCACCGTGGCCGGCATCGCCTTCGCCGGAGAACGGGGGATCGCCAGGGTCGAGCTGAGCGTCGACAGCGGCAAGACCTGGCAACCGGCCCAGGTCGAGACGCCCGACGCCCAGAACGTCTGGACGCGCTGGGTGACACAGTGGACGCCGACCGCCCGCGGCACCATCACCCTGGTCGTGCGCGCCATCGACGGCGCTGGGCACGTGCAGTCCGCCATCGCGCCGCCGCCGTTCCCCGATTGTGCGAACGGCTACCATCCAGTCCAGGTCCGGATCGGCTGACGCTCGAGAGGAAGTGCTGGCAGTGGTGCATCGGACAACCGCGGCCGGCACGTCGCCAAGTTGCGCCGCCTGGGGGAGTCGAGACCTTACAGCAATTCGCGATGGCTTGTAGCCAGCGAGCGGGCGCGGCCTCGCCCTGCCGTAAGGCCTGATTCCCCCTTCTCCATCTACGATGGAGAGGGGACGAGGGGGTGAGGGCACGCCCGCCGTCCCTCGACAAGGCCGGCGTAAAACGAGTATACTTCGGGTGAACCGGTACGACCCTGTTTCCCGTTTGGGCAGGGGTCCAGGGGTGTCCCCTGATCACGCACTGACAGTCGAAAGGAATGGGCGTGCGCGTCGCGCTAGACGCGATGGGCGGTGACCGAGCGCCGACCGAGCCGGTGGCTGGCGCGGTTTTGGCCGCACGTGAGCTGGGAATCTCGGTCACGCTCGTCGGACCCCACGACATCGTGGCCGCGGAATTGGCGCGGCAGCACCCCGGCAGCTTGCCGCTCGCCATCGTCGATGCCCCCGAGGTGGTCGGCATGGACGAGCATCCGGTCCAAGCCATTCGCCGCCGCCCGGGTGCATCCATGAACGTGGCGATGCGGCTGGTCAAAGAGGGCACGGCCGACGCGTTCGTCTCGGCCGGCAACACCGGAGCCGCGGTCGCGGCGGGGTTGTTCTGCCTGGGGCGGGTCGCCGGGATCGACCGACCGGCCCTCGCCACCGTGTTTCCGACGGCCAAGGGATGTTGCCTGGTGCTGGACGTGGGAGCCAACGCGGATTGCCGGCCGGTCCATCTCTGCCAATTCGCGGTGATGGGCGAGCGCTACTCCAGGCTCGTTCTGGGCGTCGCGGTGCCCCGCGTGGGGTTACTCAGCAATGGCGAGGAAGAGACGAAAGGCAATGCGCTCGTCCAGGAATCCCACCGGTTGCTGAAAGCGACCGATCTGAACTTCATCGGCAACGTCGAGGGAAAGGATTTGCCGCGAGGGACGGCCGACGTCGTCGTCTGCGATGGGTTTCTCGGGAACGTCGTGATCAAGCTGGCTGAAGGCATCGGCGAGCTGACGTTCACGTTGCTGCGCGAAGAGCTGACGGCAAACACGATCTCGAAGCTGGGAGCCGTATTGCTGCGGCCCGGTCTCCGGCGCATCAAGCACCGAGCCGACTACCAGGAGTACGGGGGAGCACCGCTCCTCGGAGTCAACGGGGTGGTCATCGTGGCGCATGGGCGCAGCGATGCCCGAGCGATCCGCAACGCGATCCGGGTGGCGGGTCAGGCGGTCACGGCCAGGTTGCACCAGAGTCTCGCGGCGAGCGTGCCGGCGTCCGAAGATGGTCCGGTACGGCTTTCGCCTTAGCGAGTGGAGCGTGAGATGAGCGATGGTCGGAACGGCCGAGGACCGCGGCGACGCGTCGTCGTCACTGGATTCGGGGCCGTGACCGCTGTCGGCCTCGACGTCGAGGAGAGCTGGCAGAGCCTGCGCAGCGGGCTGAGCGGCGTTGGGCGCATCACGCAGTTCGACCCGACCGGCTACCCGTCGATGATTGCCGCGGAGGTCAAGGGATTTGACCCGCCATCGTTTCTCGATCCGAAGGACGCACGTCGCATGTCACGATTTGAGCTGTTTGCGCTGGCCGCGACCCATCAGGCGCTCGCCTCGGCCGGGCTGAGCATCACCGAGGAGTGCGCGGACGACGTCGGCGTGATTGTCGGCACCGGTATCGGCAGTCTGACCACGAGCGAGCAGGAATGCCGGACCATGGTGCAGCGCGGTGGCATGCGGATGAATCCGTTCTTCCTTCCGATGATGCTGGCGAACATGGCGACCGCTCAGGTGACCCGCCACTTCGGCATCCGTGGCTACAGCTCGACGGTGATCACCGCGTGTGCCAGTGGTGGGCAAGCCATTGGCGAGGCAGCCGAGGTGATCCGGCGCGGCGCCGCGGAGATCATGATCGCGGGCGGCAGCGAGGCGTCGGTCTGCGAGCTCGGGTTGGCGAGTTTTTGTGTCATGCGGGCGTTGAGCGGTCGCAACGACGACCCGCCCGCCGCGTCCCGTCCGTTCGATCGCGATCGCGACGGCATGGTCCCGGCCGAGGGAAGCGCGCTGCTCGTGCTCGAGTCGCTCGACTCGGCGCTCCGGCGCGGAGCGCCGCTGTACGCCGAGGTGCTGGGTTACGGCGTAACCTCGGACGCGTATCACGTCGTCGCGCCGCGTCCGGATGGCACCGGCGCCGCGAAGGCGATGTCCCGCGCCCTCTGCGACGCTGGCCTGGCTCCGTGTGACGTGGATTACATCAACGCTCACGGGACCGGGACCGTTCTGGGTGATGCCGCCGAGACCCGGGCGATCAAGCAGGTATTTGGAGATCACGCCTACCGCATCCCGGTGAGCTCGACCAAGTCGATGATCGGGCACTCGATGGGAGCCGCGGGTGCCATCGAGGCGCTGGTGGCCGTGCTTTCGATCCGCGATCGCGTCGTCCATCCGACGATCAACTACCAGACGCCGGACCCAGAGTGCGACCTGGATTACGTGCCCAACCGGGCGCGGGCGGCGCCAGTGGACGTGGCCATGTCGAATTCGTTCGCGTTTGGCGGCCACAACGCCGTGCTCGTGTTCGGGCGGTGCGGCTCGGACGCGACCGGCTAGTTAGGAAGTTTCGTGCAGATAACCACCAACGATTCGTTCGCCAGCCGACGCGCCTTGATCGGGCGATGGTGTACCATCGCCGGCTTCGTGGTGCTGATCGTCGGCATGTTCGTTTCATTGGAGCAGCCGCCACGCGCGGACCCCCACGCGATTCCCTTGACGCTGCTCGCTCCCTGGGTGACGCTGTTCCTGGGAATCATCCTGCTCAACATCGGGAAGTATCACTCCATGCGCTGGGGTACCAACCCGAGAGTAGACCACGCGCTGACGCGCGCGCTCAAGGGCCTCGACCATCGGTACCACCTCTACAACTTCGTGCCCGATTTGCCCGCGGAGCACGTTCTCGTGACGCCGCAGGGGGTGATCGTGTTCGAGCCTCGCCCGTTCATGGGAGAGATCACCCACGAGGGCAGCGGCTGGCGGCGCCCGATCAACCCGCAAGGTCTCCTGCAGCGTTTCGCGGATGGGGGGTTGGGGAACCCAACGCGCGAAGCGCAAAAGGATGCCGAGGCGATGCAAAGCACGCTGCGCGAGCGGTTGGGTGACGACGTCGGAGATTCGATCATGGTCTTCCCGATGGTCGTCATGACCAATCCGCGCGTGAAGCTCGCGCTGACCAACCCGGACGTCCCGGTGGTGATGATCGCCGACATTCGGGGAGGTATCCGTCAGATGAAAGACGCGCACAAGATCAGCGGGGACGTTCAACGTCAGCTCGACCGCGCACTGAAATGGGAGCCGCCCCAGAAGGCAGTATCCACCACCCGGAGAAACGCATGACAACAAACACCGATTTCACCCTCGGCGAAGCCGCCGGGCGCTTCCTGGCCTCGGTCAAGGAAGCGGAACGAGCGTCGGCTCAAGCCGAGCTGAACCGATTCATCCGGCACTTTGGCACCGACCTGCGCACCAGTACACTGCGGGCGATCGACGTCGAAGACTATCAAGAAAAGGTCGAGAAGACCGGCGCCGACATCTCGCGACGACTCGAGCCGTTGAAGAGCTTCCTGGCCTTTGTCTTCAAGCAAGGCGGCTCGGAGACCAATTACGGCCGCCTGATCAAGACTCGTCGCTCGACCGCCGTCCGCCCCGGCCTCCGCAAAGTCTCCCGGTTGGTCGCGAACGACGAGGAGTCGGTCGCGCTGACTGGCGAGGGGTACCAGAACCTGAAGCAGGAGTTGGAGTACCTCACGACCGTGAAACGGGAGGAGATCGCGCACGATCTCTACGAGGCCCGGATCGACAAGGACTTTCGCGAGAACGCCCCCTATGACGCGGCCAAGCAGCATCAGGCCGAGGTGGAGGCACGCATCCGCCAGTTGGAGCATACCCTCGCGGTGGCCCAGGTCGTCGATCAGACCAACCGGGCAAACCAGATCGGAATCGGCTCGACCATCCTGCTGAAAGACCTGACCCACGGCGAGGAATTGACCTACACGCTCGTCGGCACGAGCGAGGCAAACCCGGTGGCCGGGCGCATCTCGATCGTCTCGCCGGTGGGCAAAGCGCTGCTGGACCGGCACGTCGGCGACGAGCTCGAAGTCGCAGCGCCGATTGGCCTGATTCGCTATCGCATCGAGAAAATCGTCACCTAATGACCTTTGAGGATGGCCAGGGCGGTCAGGAAGACGACACCGGCGATCGCCAGACTGAGCGCGAAGCCGTTAGCCTGGCCGGCGAGCGGGCTGGTGGGTGGCATGGCGAGCAACGTCGCCACGACGATCACCGGCAGGGTCAGCGCCGCGATCGCGGTCAGCGTCCGAAGTTGGGCCGCGCCACGCAGGTTCGCCGCGGCATTGGCCGCCAGCAGCATCTCGCGGATCGCGTCGACGGCATCGTCGAGCGCTTCGACGAGCCGGTCGGACCGGCGCGCGAGGTCTTCCCAATCCACCCGCGCCGTCAACCCGAGGTCGACGCTCCCAATGCCACGAATCACCATCGGCAGCGGGCCGACGACGCGTCGCAGGTCGCGGGCCTCGCGCCGTAGCTGGGCGATCACTCCAAGCGCAGCGAGCAGATCAGACCGCGCCAGGTCGGCCTCCTGGGCCGCGATGGCCTGGTCGAGTCGCCCCTGCGCGGTCGTGGCGGCGTCGACGAGTCGCTGGACGATCGCGTAAAGAACGGCGTCGACGCCGCCAGCGAACGCGAGATCGCGCGCCAAGGCGTCCAATCGGAGCTGCTGGAAGAGCCGTCGGAACGGGCGAACGTCGCCGGCGTGCATGGTGACGAGCGAGGTCGGGCGGATAAAAATCGCCACCGGACTGGTCGTGGTCGCCGGCCCCTGGCCGCCGTTCGAGAGAAGAGGAACGCACACGACAGCGAGCAAGTACCGCTCGCGTCGGAGAATTCGTGAGGCCTGGCGCCGATCGAGCGCTAGATCTACGTCTGCCGCGAAGAGGCCGTGGACCAACGCCAGGTCGTCGGCTTCGGCACGGGTCGGACGTTCGACGTCGGTCCACGAGAAGCCGTTCGCCGTGACAGACTGGACGCTCGCCGGCTCGGCTGGCGAGTCACCGACCACGGACTGCCACCGCGGAAGCCAATCGAGATTACTCCCAGGTCAAAATCCAAACGCAGGCGCCCGCCAGGAGCACAGTCGCGACGACCAGCGCGACCAGTTGGGTCGGCAAAAGGGCGACGTCCTTCGCCGCGTACAGCAGCATCGCCACCATACCAACGGCCAGAACCGCCCAGGCGATCAGCATCGGGTGTTGCTGGACAACGTTTCGCAAAGTCGCGCGCACCGGTCTCCTCCGGGGTTCGATCTGAAGCAGTGCCTATTCTAGCACGTTGTCGGGACCGGCCGCACGCGCGCTGAAGAGTCGATGCAAGTTGGCGAGGGATCGACGAGTCTGGCCAGCCACGAGCTGCTCGAACGCACGGTCGCCGGCGATGCGCAGAGCGAGCGGCAGGGAGTAATCGCCGGTGAAGGTGACCACGGTCCCTGGCTCGGTCTCGGAGAGAAGCCACGCCGTCGTGCTGGTGATCGGGCCAACCGAACGGGAAATCAGACGGTGAGGACGCTGGTAGTCGACAATCTCCAGCACCGTCTCCAGCGTGAAGCCCAAAAACGCGCCCGCGGCGTGGACGCGCGCTCCCACACCCTGTGCCGGGCCAGGCATCAACTCGAACCGGCTGAAGCCATCGAGCCAACTGAGAGCACGCCGGTCGTCGGCAATGAGATCGAAAACGTCGCCAATCGGCGCCAGGACGACGATGCTCTCTTCGACGTGTGCCATTCACCGCTCATGCAGGCGACGCACTCCGCTCGCGACGGAGAATCTCGCGGGCCTCGTCTCCCACGCTGAGAGACAAACAGTCCCGATACGTAGAATACAACGCCTTGTCAAGTAATCGGAGCCGCCAGTCGCTGGGTTGCAGCCGGCCCGCGTGTTGGTGGCGCTTCGTCAGCAGAACTTCGAAGCGGTGAAGGAACAGAGATTGTTCCTGCGTATGCGCTGGGCGTCGAAGGCGATCGACTGAAGAAGTCGGGTTCGAGCTGGTCCGCGTTCCCCACACGTTGGAAAGGTTGGTGGTCTGCATCGTCGAACCTCCTCACCACAGCTAACGACATCGGACGGTTGGGTGCGCAAAATCCGTGCCGCGTTGCCCGGCAGCCTGCTGAGCGACGTTGGGAAAAGCCACGAGACACGAGTCAGGAGCCAAGCAACCACCTCCCCGCGGCCGGTGTGCCTCTCAATGTGGTCGGCTCGGCAACGACATACTACCCACGCCCCGCACTGCTCACAAGGGGCGTCACATCGGAATAGCGTATGGATCGTGGTTCCCGCCGCGATCGTACTGGGCACCCTGGTGCATAAACCGGGGAGGTCTTCGGGAATG
>DATLRG010000464.1:0-5941 GCA_035534795.1 Chloroflexota bacterium | reverse complement strand
AGGGATGCACGGAGTGCATCCCTCGCCACCTGGCACTGATCTCACCTCTGCTACTCCGGGTCTCTTACCCACGGCGGCAGGCCGTTCGCCGTCGCGGCGGCCGATTCTTCGGCGAGCCGGTAGGGCGCGTTGCGCTGCTCGACGATCCAGGCGCCGTCGTCGGTCGCGGTCAGGACCGTGTAGGCGGCGAGGGGACGCTGATCGACGGGCAGGCCGACGCTGGCGACGTTGATCAGCAGTGCGAACGGCGCCGGACGGACGAAGCTCCGATGGTAGTGGCCGAAGGCGATCGCCGCCGCGCCGGTCCCGCCGTACGCCTCGGCCACCTCGGCGGACGAGTTGTGCAGGCCGCCGCACCGGTCGTCGATGGATCGCGGACTGGAGTGGACGACGAGAAGATCGCCGGCCGGCGTGCTGATTTGCCAGCGCTCGGAGAGGGACGCGATCTGCGCCAGGACGGTCGGGCCCACGCGGTCGCGAGTCCAGTTGATCTGGGCCTGAAACGCCTGGCGGTAGTTCGGCGGGGGCGGCTTCGTCGTCGATTGGTCGTGGATGAGGGAATCGTCCTCGTTGCCGCGAACCAGGATCCAACCGCGCGACGTCAACAACTCCCAGACCTCGCGCGGCCGTGGACCGCCTTGCAGATGATCGCCGGCGACGACGACGTGGTCGAGCGGCTGCTCGTCCTTCAGCGCCGCGGCAACCGCGCGCAAGCCGGCGAGGTTGCCGTGGACGTCCGAGAACAGGGCGAAGCGCATGTCAGCCTTCGTGCCTGGCTTCCACGTCGCTCAGACTGGCGTCGATCGCGTCGATCGCGCAGTCGAGCTGCTCGCGCGTGATCACCAGCGGCGGGGACATTTTCAGGACGTTGTGGTAGGCGCCGCCGGAGTTCGTACACATGATGCCGCGTCGCAGCAGCGCCGCGACGGCCATTTTCGTTTCATCGGGCGCCGGCTCTTTCGTCTGGCGGTCCTTCACCAACTCGATCGCGACCATCAGGCCGATGCCGCGCACGTTGCCAACCAGCGGGTGCCGTGGCGCGAGCGCTTCGAGCCGACTCTTGAAGTAGGCCCCTTCGGAGCGCGACCGCTCGACCAGGCCGCGCTCCTCGACCTCGGCGATCGAAGCCAGCGCCGCGGCGGCGGCGACCGGGTTTCCGAGAAAGGTCGTCGATTGCTGGTAGGCGTGCCAGGATCGCGCGATCTCTGGCCGGGTGATCATCGCCGAGATCGGGAAGCCGCTGGCCATGCCCTTCCCGCACACCAGGATGTCGGGTACGACGCCGGCGCGGTTCAGCGCGAACCACTCGCCGGTGCGGCCGAACCCGGTGATGATCTCGTCGGCGATCAACAGGATGCCCCGTTTGCTGCAAATCTCACGGACGCGCTGAACGAACTGCACCGGGGGGACGATCCAGCCGCCGTGGCCCTGGACCGGTTCCATGATGACCGCCGCGACGTCGCAGACGCCGGAATCCGGATGGGTCAGGACGCGCTCCAGGTAGTTGGCGCAGAGCGCGCCCGGGTCGCCGACGCCCTCGCCGAACGGATTGCGGTACTCGTCGGGATACGGCACGTGGACGACGCCCGGCAGAACGCCGACGAACGGCTCGCGGTAGAAGGTCTGCGAGGTAGCGGCCAGCGCGCCGCCAATCTTCCCGTGGAAAGCGCCCTGGAAGGCGACGACGGTCTGGCGCCCGGTGTGCAGGCGAGCGGTCTTCAACGCGGTCTCGACGGCCTCGCCGCCGGTGGTCACGACGTGGGCCACGCTGAGGTCGCCGGGCGTCAGGCTCGCGAGCTTCTCGACGAGCTTGACCCGCGGCTCGTTGGGGTTCATGACGCCCTGACCGTGGAGCATGCGCGCTGCCTGCTGGGCAATGGCGGCGACGATGCGCGGATTGCTGTGCCCGGCCACCGCGACGCAGAAGCCGGCCGTCAGGTCGACGTAACGATTCCCGTCCACGTCGACGACGGTTGCGCCGCGCGTCTGATCCCAGAAGACCGGGCGCTCGCCGACGCTGACTCCGGACGCCGCCGGCGACTCGTGTTCGGCCAGGCGGCCGGCCAGCTCAAGGGACCGTGGCCCCGGTACCTCCGTCCTCACCGACGGCAGCTCGGTCCCGACCAGTTCACTCTCCATCAACATCGTGGTCCACCTCTGGCGACAAGTGCCGCGAGCCAGTATACTTGGCACGGCACGGTTGAGACAAGGTGTGCGCCCGGTGGCTGCGCGTCGCGGCCCGCGTCTGGTAGAATGCAGCCACGTGAGTAGCCAAGTAACCAGGAGGTACAGGGTGTCATCCATCGTCGGATCGATCGTCGATGAGCGATACGAGCAGCTCGAGCCCGATTTCGGGAAGTGGGAGAAGATCCGGGAGATCATCGATCAGTTCATCGACATTTCCTTGAACTATCGCCAGAGCGGCCATCCCGGTGGGTCGCGGTCGAAAGTCCACCTCCTCGTCTCGACGCTTCTGTCGGGCGTGATGCGCTGGGACATTCGCCACCCCGAGAAGCGGTTTGGGGATCGGTTCATTCTTGCCGCGGGTCACTGCGTGCCGCTGATCTACGCGACGCTCGCTTGCTTCAACGAGTCCCTGCGCGCCATGTACGACCGGACGGGCGATCCGCGCTACCTGGTGCCGGGCGGGCATGAGCTGCAGCTCACCTGGCCGGACCTGGCGATGCTGCGACGGAACAAAGGGTTGGCCGGCCACGCCGAAAGCGAAGGGAAGACGCTGTTCCTGAAGTTCAATACCGGACCGTCCGGCCACGGCTCGCCGCCTTCGGCGGGCGAGGCGATGGCGCTGAAGCGCGCGGGAGCCGACGGAGTCAAGGTTTTCACGGTCGAGGGTGAGGGCGGCCTGACACCCGGAGCAGCGCACGAGACGAAGAACTCGGCCTGGGGACTCGGCCTGGACAACCTCTACTACATGGTCGACTGGAACGATTACGGCATCGACGACTTCGCGGCCAGCAGCGTGGTGAACGGCACGCCGGAATCCTGGTTCGCGCCCTATGGCTGGCGCGTGTTCGGGACGGAAGAGGGTAGCGTGTTCGGACCGGTGACTCGGGCGCTGCTCGAGACGCACCTGACCGAGAATGAGCAGCACGTCCCCAGCATGACCTGGTTCAAGACGCGCAAGGGGCGCGGCTACCTGGTCTACGATTACAAGTCGCACGGCGCCGCGCACAAGATGAACAACGAGCTGTACTGGGAGCTGCGCAAGCAGTTCGCGGACAAGTACGGCACACAGTGGACCGGTTTCGACGAGGCGGCGCCGGCAACCGACGCGGAGGTCCGCGAGCAGTGTCTGGCGAACCTGAAAGCCGTGGCCGACACCATGCGCGCGGACCCGGAGCTGTGCGAGTATCTGGCGAACCGGCTGATCGAGATTGGCGAGAGCGTACCGGAAGATATCCCGGCGCTCGCGATCGACACGAGCCGTAACCCCTGGAAGGACGAGCGCCTCTGGGATTTCGAGAAGTACCCGAAGGAGCTGTTCGTCGCGCCGGGGAGCAACGTCCCGAACCGCGCGGCGCTGGCGAAGTGGGGCGCCTGGATCAACTCCTTCGGCCGCCGGTACTACAACCGTCCCCTGGTCATCGCCTGCTCGGCCGACCTGGCCGAATCGACCAACATCGCCGGGTTCGCGCACGGGTTCGGGGAAACCAAGGGTTGGGGCCGCTGGGATCGGAACGCCAATCACGACGGCGCGCTGCTGCCGCAGGAGATCACCGAGTTCACCAACGCCGGGGTCAGCGCGGGCATCGCCACGGTGAACCTTTCGCCCAGGCCCTTCGAGGAGTTTGACGGGTTCTATGGCGCGTGCTCGACCTACGGCTCGTTCAGCTACCTGAAATACGGCTTGATGCGGCTATTCAGCCAGTTGGCGCAGGACTGCCAGATCAAGGTGGGGAAGGTGCTCTGGGTCGCGGGCCACTCCGGTCCCGAGACAGCCGAGGACTCGCGCACCCACTTCGGCGTCTTCTCGCCGGGTGTGACGCAACTGTTCCCGGAAGGGCGGACGATCAATCTCTACCCCTGGGAGCATAACGAGGTGCCAGTGATGCTTGCGGCGGCGATGCGCGAGGCCGCGCCGATCATCGCGCTGCACCTCACCCGTCCGCCGATCCAGATTCCGGACCGAGCGGCGCTGGGCATGGCCTCGCACTTCGCCGCGGCCAGGGGCGCCTACGTCCTCCGCCAGTATCGGCCAGATCAGAAGCCGATGGGCACGGTCTTCGTGCAGGGGACCATGTCGACGTTCAACACGGTGAAGATTCTGCCCGAGCTGGACCAGCGCGGGCTGAACGTGAAGATCGTCGCGACGGTGAGCCCGGAGCTGTTCAAGCTGCAGTCCGCGGAGTACCGCGACGAGGTCATCTCCGAGGCCGACTGGGTCGACTCGATGTGCATTACCAACGGCGCGCGCCGGTTGATGCACGATTGGCTGTCCAGCAAGGTCGCCGAAGAGTACACCCTCTCCACCGATTTCGACAATCGCTGGCGGACCGGGGGCAGTGTACCCGAGGTACTGGAAGAGGCGCACCTGTCGCCGAAGTGGCTCCTGGCCGGCATCGAGCGCTTTGTCCAGGACCGTGACGAGCGTTTGGGCCGACTCTCGCGGGCGCTGCTGGCCGCCCAGAGTCGGTAGTGACCGGGCCAATCCGTCTGGTCGCGATCGACGCCGACGGGACCCTTTTGGATCCCGACGGCGCCATTCGCCCGCGGGTGGAGCGAGCGGTCCGCACGGCGATCGCGGCCGGTTGCCAGGTGGTCCTGGCAACCGGCCGCCGCCTTCAGTCCGCTGGCCCGATCGCCCGGCAGGTTGGCATCTCGACGCTGATCCTGGTGAATGGCGCGGTCGTCTACGACCTGTCTTCCCGGGAGACGCTGTACGAGCATGCTCTCTCGCCCGCGCTGTGCCGCCGGGTCGTCGAGCTGATTCAGTCCGCCGGGCTGCCGCCGGTGCTGCTCGAGTCGCCGGTTGCCGGTGCGCGCATCGTCGCCGGTCCGCCGGAGCTCGACAACCCGGACACGGCGGCGTACCTCGGACGCAAGGACGAAGTGGTCCGCGTGCTGGCGGAGCGGTTGCCGGACCTGGAGCACATCGTCATCGCGCTCGGGATGGGTGACCGGGCGCGCGTGGCGCGGCTGGAGGACCTCGCGCGGGAGGAGCCGCTGCTGGACTCGATTGACTGGACGTCTGCCGTCGCCAGCTCCCAGAAGTACGGCTACCTGACGTACGTCGTCGAGCTCGTCGCCCGCGGCGTCTCCAAAGGAGCGGCGCTGCGCTGGCTGGCGAGCGGCCGCGGTATTCCCATCGAGCAGACGCTGGCAATCGGCGACTACGAGAACGACGTCAGCATGGTAGAGGCGGCGGGCGTAGGGATCGCGATGGGCAACGCGGTGCCGTCGGTCAGAGCAGCGGCGCGGGCGATCGTGGCCGACAACGAGCACGACGGCGTGGCCGAGGCGATCGAGGAGTGGGTGCTTAGAAATGATCTCGAGACTGTTGTTTGAGCGCCCGCGGGGCGCTCAAACAACAGTCTCGAGACATTCTTAGAACTTGCCCTGCTTCACCAGGTTCTCGATCAGGCCCTTGGCCATGTTGCAGTGGTTGATCTCGTCCTGGCGAATCTTCTCGAAGAGCTGCACCACATCCGAGTCGTTCTCGCGCCTGGCGTCGTCGATGTAGTCGTCGAGCGCGTCGACCGCCTCGCCGCAGTTCGAGAGCACCGTGACAAGGTCGTACGTGACGTTGCTCAGCGCTTCGACTTTGCCACCGGCGGTCGGCTGCATCTGGGCCATCGGTACCTCCATGGTAACAAGGTGGTGAGGGCACCGAGGGGCAAGGTGTGTGCCAGACAAATTCCCATAATCCCAGGAACGTGCGATAATAAAGGCTAGTTCAGCGCCAGGGGAGAAAGAGTGGGAG
>DATLRG010000463.1:0-2730 GCA_035534795.1 Chloroflexota bacterium | reverse complement strand
TTGCTCGGAGTGGCGAAGGAGGGCGAGCACGCCGTTGCCGATCAGATTTGTCGTCGTCTCGTGACCCGCGACCAGGAGCAACACGCACATGGCGATCATCTCCTCGCGGGTTAGCCGGTCTCCTTGCTCCTCGGCGACAATGAACTGGCTGAGCAAGTCATTGTCGGGCTGGACTCGACGCGTGGCGATGATGCCGCTGAGGTAGGCGTCGAACGTCTCGAAAGCGCGGAACACGATCCCCGGGTCGCGCAGTCCATCGAAAGTGAGCGCGAGGTCATGCGACCACTGGCGAATGCGGTCGCGGTCCTCGACCGGGACGCCAAGCAGTTCGGCGATCACGATCATCGGCAGCGGATAGGCCAAGTCCGCGATCACGTCCAGGTGCCCGCTGGGCTCGACGACGTCGAGCAGATCGTCCACGAGACTTTGGATGCGCTCGCGCATCAGGGTGATAGTACGAGCCGTGAACGCCTTGTTGGCCAGCCCGCGCAACCGCGTGTGGTCAGGCGCATCGATATTGAGTATCCAGGACGCCGTGGATCGCACGACGGACTTCGCGTAGGTGCGATCGGGTTCCGGCAGCAAGTCGCGTTGCGTCTGACGGCTGGCAAACTTCGCGCGGTTGGAGAGGAAGCGCGGGTCGCCGGCCACAAAGGCACAGTCGGCATAACGGGTGAGCACGTAGTATCCCGTGGGGTCACCAGGGCGCACGCGAAACACCGGGGCTTCCGCGCGCAACCGATGGAAGATCGGGTAGGGATTGGCGAGTGTCTCCTCGGTGCGCGAGAAATACGCCGCGATCGCGTCAACCAGGGGCAGCTTCGTCGCTGAATCCATTGACAAGAAATCCTCCTCTTAGGCTACACCGCTTGGTCCGCGCGCTCCCGTGGTCGAGCGCCGCGGATTTCCCCCGTTTGTCCGTCGAACAGCTTCCAGCCCACCGAACCGGGCTATCCCCGATTAGGCGGGCTGGAGTGCGCGCAGGAGAGGCGCCGGGTCGTAATACACGTCCATTTCTTGGACCGTGTCGTCCGGGCCGATGACCCAGCTATCGATCACCTCGCAGCGCGCGGTGCGCCCCGCTTTCGTCGTGGCTTCGAAGCTCCAGCGCGCGGCGGCCCCATGCTCGGTCACGAAAGTCTCCTGCTCGCGGATCTCGAAGCCGCGTAAAGCGGCCTTCACCTGGTCCAGGTAGGCCCGAAAAGCGTCCCGACTCATTGGTGGCATGCCCGGATAGTGGATGACGGCGTTGGGCGCGAACGCCGCCTCGGCCGCGGCCGGGTCGAGTGCGTTCAACCCATCCAAGTAGCGGCGGACGGCGGTAGGGGTACTGGACATGGTCATCTTGATCTCCTTCCCAATTATCGAAAGGTGACTCCAAATAAGCTCGCTGGAGTGCGTTAAGCGGCGACGTCGTGCTCAGTGGGTTCGGGGTGAGCGAGCTCAAAGTGGCTTACCATCGGAATTCTCCTCTCACCAAGGTCCTAACCCGATTCAACTCGCCGACCTCAGATTCGTGCGATAGCGGGGTTTCCTCGACCCTGCTCACCGCTCGGGTGATCTCCAGGAGCACGTCGGCAAGCTCCCGCGGTGCGGTTTCCCACGGGCTATGCCCCGTTTTCAGCTCCCGGTACCGCCAGCCCGCCCCGCGCGCCTGCGCCGCGGTTTGGGTAATGATGCCCATAACGGCAGCCCAGACCGGATTATCCGTGGTCTCGGCTGCCTTGTCGGTGCAGTAAATGTAGGTGCGGGGAATGTCGGAAGCACGCGGATTCTTGACGGACACCGCCTCCAAAAGAGGCTTCAACGGTTGAGGCGTCCGCTTGGGCGCGTCGGGCGGATCGTGGGGAACCAGCCAGCCATTCCCGTACACTTGAGCGATCTGGGTTACGTAGGTTGCCATTGTCTTCCTCCTCCTCGTTACGGGCCGTTGCCGATGACTGCCACGTGAATGTCGACGTTGCCGAACGTCGGCGTGCAGGAGGTGTAAATATTCGGCAAGGGGCCGCTACCGGTCCGGTAGGCGTCGACCGCGGCGCAGCCGGTGCCTTCTTGCGTCGACGAGTAGCTGTAATAGAAGGTCTTGCCGTCGGGCGCGGCGCTCAGGCTGGAGTAATCGCCGACGAACTCCGAGCCGAAGTCATTCAGGAAGCCGGCCGACGCGGCGGGATCCGAAACAGCGGCGCCCGATGGCACGATCGGCGCCGACCAGGTGGAACCGCCGTCGTCCGAAGCGACAACGTACGGGAGGTAGTTGACGCTTCCGGTTACGGGTGGGGTACTGAACGCGACGTCGGTCAAGGCGGTGAAGCCGACGACGACGCGGCCAGGGGTTGTGCCGGCAATCGGCGCGACTCCCTGACGCGCGACGGCAAGCGAGGGGTGGAACGCGGTGCGCCCAGACACGTCGATGGTGCCGGCGCTCGTCCAGCTCTGCCCATGATCGGTCGATTTCACCAACGTGATGGCGCCGTGAGCGTGTGAGCTATCGATCTGCTGCTCATTCGTCCAAGCCGCGTAGATCGCATCGGTCGATTGGTCCACCGCCAGTTCGACCTGATTGAAGTTCGGGAAGCTCGCGCCCGGGAGCTGGTTCATGTCCGACGCCGGGCCGAGCACGATGGGTTGACCGAAGTGCTGGCCTCCGTCCATCGAGATCGCGGCGACCATCTCACTCTGCTGGACGGTTGCCCCGGAGTGCTCTTCCCAGGCGGCGATCACCCGACCCTC
>DATLRG010000462.1:0-5881 GCA_035534795.1 Chloroflexota bacterium | reverse complement strand
GCTCCCGCCGACCAACACCTCCCACTCCCTCTCCCAACGCAAGACTTGGTCTGCCGACGTGCTGGATGGACTATGTTACAATGGTTACGATGTAATTCCCTCGGGAGCGCGGAGCGTGAGGTGTGACCCGTGAGCAAGGTGATGAGTCTTCGACTGAAGGATGAACAGGTCGAGCGCCTGCAACGAGCGGCGCGGCGTTGGGGCCGAACGCCATCAGAAATTGCCGTGCTGCTTCTAGAAGAGTCCTTGCGCCAGCGCGACTTCGCTTTCATTGAGTTCCGCGATTCCGCAGTCGGACGTCAGGCGTACCTGCAGGGAACGCGATTACCGGTATGGCAAGTAGCCTGGTTGGTGCGTGACTACGGCGGAGACGTGGCTAAGACTGCCGATCACCTCAATCTGCCCGTTGTGCAGGTAGCAGCAGCGATGCGCTACGCGGCCGCCTACCCGGATGAAATCGAGGCGGCGATCGTCGACAATACCCATGCCGTGGCGAATCTAGCAGATCAGCTCCCGAACCTCGAAGTTTTCGACGTCGATGCGTTTGCTTCTTGACGAGCACTTTGCACGATTGGTCGCCCGGCAGCTTCGAGACGCGGACGTGGATGCACTGATTCTGAGTGACTGGCTGGGTGGCAGTCACCGAAGCGCATCGGATGAACAGGTACTGACCGCTGCGTTCTCCGACGAGCGTGTCTTCGTTACGTACGATTGTCGGACCATCCCTGCCGTTCTCAAGAACTGGGCTGAGACAGGACAGCACCACGGGGGAGTCGTCCTCGTCGACGAGAAGACGCTGCGCCCCAGCGACATCGGGGGGCTGCTCCGGGCCCTCCGTGCGCTCATCGCGGAGAGTGGCGACGAAACCTGGCGCGATCGGGTGATCTTTCTCCGGGTGCGCTAATTTTGCGGCGCGACTCTTCGGTCACGGGTTACCGAGCTGGCGCAGCGCGCGCGGTTCGGCTAAGGTGACCTCCATGTCCAAAATCTCCTTGAGCTTCGCCAGTTCAGTGTCGACGAGGCTCAGTTGGCTGACGAAAACGTCGTCAGGGAAACTCGGGGGCTGCAAGAAGGTCATCATGAACTCCGCGCCGTCGCCGTTGGGAACGACGCGCGCCGGGACGGTCCAGCGCGCATCGGGACCGACGAAGTCGTGGTCCAGGATACCGAGCGCCGCGTTCGGCCGGAGACGGAGCATGCCGGTTCCGAGAGGTGTCTGTAGGTCCCATCAGTCCTCACCGGATCGCGGCGCGACGGCCTTGACGTTGACGATCGCCCAGCGTGGCCAGTTGGCGAGGTCGGACAGGAAGCGAGACACCGCGTCGGGATCACGCTGAATCGTGACCGCCTTCGTGATCGAGCGCGACGTCGTGCGTTGGGTCGATGGCATCGTCTGCTCCAATTCGCAGCATCGTTCGCCGCGTTGTTCGCCATGGTCCGTCGGCAGCAATGCCCGCGGCCCCCAGGAGCTTGACGAGGCTGGCCGCAAAGCGCCGAAGCTCCCCGTCGTCCAGGATGCCGAAGAACCGCGCGTCATTCCGATCGGCGATCGCCGCCAGCCGAGGTGTTAGCTCGCGGCCGCGGTCGGCAAGGCGAGTGACGGCTCCCTGGTCGATGCCGACAAAGGCCGCAAACTCTCCGATGGAGGTGGCATCGCCCCTGGCGACGGCGATGAGGACACCCCACTGGGCGACAGTGACGCCGTGCTGGGCGAGGGCCCGCTCGAACGACACATGCACGGTGTCGGACAGCCGTCGGAGCCAGTAGCCGGCGTGGTCGCGGAGTCCGCTGGTCTGCTATTGTTGGTCTATGACTCCATGGATAGATGACATGACAATAGTTGTCAAGACGTAACTATTCAGGCCCTGCGGGAGGCCGCACCGGGCAAGGTCTTTGATATTCGACACGCGACTGGCTGGAACGCTTTTTGGCGCCCGGACTGGCGATTCCTGCCGGGAGGCCTGAATAGTTACTTGCGTTTTACGTTTTGGCCGGTAGTTGAGCGTCAGGAGTGAATCACCGTGCGGTATGAGCCCGCCATCAACCGCGAGAAGCTCGTCGCGACGCTCCGCACCGAATACGGTCTGGCGGTCCACGAATTGACTTTCGTGCCCGTGGGCTACGTGGCAGCGTGCTACGCGGTCCGCTGCGCGCGCGATCGGCGTTATTTTCTCAAGTTGTGGCCCGACACTCCCGTCGGCAGCGTGGCCGCGGCCGGGCGAGAGTCGTCCCTCCGTCTGACCCACGCGCTGTACGAGCGCCGCCTCTACCAGCGGTTGCCCTATCCCATCCCCACTCGTCAGGGCTCGCTGTCGGCGACGTTCGAGGGTAGCCTTTTCGCGGTCTTCCCCTTCCTACCCGGCCGCTCTGCTCCTCGCTGGTCAGAGCTCCCTGGGCCGACGCGTGATGAGTTCGCCCGCACATTGGCCGCGATCCACGGGGCAACGCCGGCGCTGACTGACGTCCTCCCCGCGCGCGAGACCTTCGACCTCCGCGATGAGTCCGACCTCCACGCTGGCCTGATCGCGATCGAGCAGATTGGCCCGCGTGCGCGGCCGGGCTTGCAGGCATTGCGCGAACTCGTTCTCCCGCGACGCGCGGAGATCCTGGCCCAGGTCGATCGACTGCATCGCCTGCAGGACACTGTCCGCCGGCTGCCCGGTCCCCTCGTGCTGTGCCATACCGACCTGACCGGCGACAACCTGTTGGTCGACGATCACGACCAGCTCTCCGTCCTCGACTGGGACGACGCGACGGTCGCACCGCCCGAACACGACCTTCAGTCCGCGCTCGGCGAGGGCTTCGATCGCTTCCTGAAGGTGTACGCGGCCGCGGGAGGCGTCGGGCCCTGGCACCTCGACCACTTTGCATTCTACTTGCTTCGTCGGCACCTCGGCGATATGACCGTGCGCCTCCAGCGCAGCCTGACCGACGAGACGACGGACCTCGAGGACGCAGCTCTGCTTCAAGGCATCGAGGAATGGGGCTTCGCGCGATGGCGTGCCCTGGACCAGACCCTCGACGGAGTCGAGCGAGCGCTGAGGAGCATTTAGATCGGTTAGAGGGAGTGAGGACAGAGGACCGAGTGACGACGAGGTCGTTCTCTCATTCAGTCTTCATCACTCGTCACTGATCACTCGTCACTGATCGCTCGTTCACACCGGCCAGGACACCCGTTTATATGATGTGTCCCAGAACCACCACTCGTACCGACTGCTGATCAGATAATTCTGCTCGCAGCGAGCGAGCGTCGCCGCGTCCGCTGCCGCCGCGAGGCGGTCGTAGACGCCTTCGAGCGCGACAATGCGCGGCCGAAAGCCTTCGGGACCCGGGCTGTAGAAGTCGACCCAGTCCGCGTACAGCGGATTCGGCGAACGTGGCCCCTCGACTAGCTCTTTGCCAACGTATGCGTAGACGCAGGGACAGGGCAGGAGCGCCGCCAGCGCCTCTGCCGTGGTACTGCCGTGCGCCGCGGCGAGCAGGTGGCGCGTGTAGGCCCAGTTCGCCTCGTTCATCTGCCAATCGATCCGATCGAAGTCCAGGTCGAGCTCGGCGGCGTGCTTCTTGTGGAAGTGGTACTCCATCCCAACCAGCGGCTCGGTCCAGGCGAGCAGGAACTTCATCAGCTCGGGATCTGCGCAGCGCCCGGCAATGACCGCCGCGGCACGGGTGAACTCCTGAAGGTAGAGCCAGTCTTGCTGGACGTAGCATCGAAAGGTCTCGATTGGCAAGGTGCCGTCCTGCAGCTCCTTGATGTAGGGATGAGCCATGATCTTCTGCCAGACCGGCATCGCGACGTTTTGCAGCCGCTGCGACGGCTTGATCAATACACTCTCGGTCATTGTTCCTCCTACCACGGCAAGATCTTCACGCCCAACACCGCGTGGCTGAAAGCGAGAACCAGGTAGACGGCCACGACGGCAACCAGAATGACCACCCAGCGCTGTGTCGTCCGCTCCATCTCTCCTCCTATTTCAAGAACGGTGGAATCAACTGCCCGAGCCAGCCGAGGCGACTCAGGCTGCCCAGGATCAACAACAGGACGCCCAGCGCGCCAGCGGCGAACGCGAGGTCGTTGCGCCCAAGGCACGAGCGGCGGTAGTAGGTGCGGGTCGGGTAGGCGCCGAAGCCGCGCGCGTCCATCGCGAGCGCGACCCGCTCGGCCTTGCGTACTCCTCCCGCCAGTAGCGGGACGGTGTAGCCCACCAACCGACGCGACCAGGCCAACGGCCCACCGCCGCCGCCGGCCCCACGCACGCGATGCGCCGCCCGAATTGTCGCCAGCTCGCTGTCGAAGAGCGGCACGAATCGGTAGGCGGCGAGCGCGCCGTAGCCGAAACGGTGGCTGACCCCGAGGATCTGGACCACCGCCTGCACGAAATCGGTGGGATCGGTCGTCAGGACGAACAGCAGTGAGGCCGCGAACACCCCCAGAATCCGGAAGGCGATGGCCAGACCGTAGGCCACGCCCTCGTCGGTGAAGGCGATCGGACCGAACGCGAGCAGCGTCCTCAGGTGGTCGCCCGGGGTTGCTACGTAGAACAACGTCGTTGTCCAGAGCACTCCCATCGCGACGAGCGCAAACGGCGCCAGCGCCCGCCCCAGGCTGGGTGCGCGAATCCCGCCGAGCCCCCAGATGGTCAGGATCGTGACGGCGGCGACGACCAGGGGCGTGATTGGATCGACAATCACCGTCAGGACGAGCAGGACGGCCAGCGCGAAGAAGAGCTTGGTGAGCGGGTTCAGTCGGTGCAAGAACGAATCGCCTTCGTAGTAAAGAAAGATCCTCACGAGCGCGGGACCTCCCGGCCCGACCGGCCGTCCCATTCCACGGGCGCACCGTCGAGTCTGCCGTTCGCGGCCTCTCGCAGCAACGGCCGCGGCGTTGGTGGCCGCTCGGCGATGGAGTCGACGAAGTCCTCGATTGCCGCCACGAGCGGGAAGGACGGATCGATCTCCGCCAAACGGTGGCTCAGCTCGAGTAGTGGCGGCCGCACCAGGTGGGCTCGATCGAGGAGCGACGGATCGGAAAACAGTCGCGGCACCGGGCCGTCGAACGCGACCGTCCCGTCGACGAAGACCGCGACGCGCTGGGCGTACTCCGCGACAAGGCGCACGTCGTGGGTAATCATCACAATAGTCCGCCCGTGTCGATTCAGGTCGGTCAGCTTCTCCAGCAGTGCCTCGGTATTCTGGCGATCCTGGCCGAAGGTCGGCTCGTCCAGCACCAGGACTTGCTGTCCCAGAATCAGCATCGTCGCGACGCTGAGCCGCCGCTTCTCGCCGTGACTCAAGGTGAACGGATTCGCTGGACCCAGCGCCGCCAGTCCGAAGTCGTCCAGCATCGCCTCGACCCGCATCTGGATCTCCGGCTCCGGCACGTGCCGCGGGCGCAACCCGAACGCCAGCTCGTCGAACACGGTTTGCGCGACGAACTGGTGCTCCGGATTCTGGAAGACGTACCCGACCAGCCGCGCCAACTCGGAGGGCGAGATTGTCCGAACGTCGCGCCCACAGACGCGCACCGTCCCGCGTTCCGGCCGGATGCTCCCGATCAGGTGTTGCGCCAGCGTCGACTTGCCAGCGCCGTTCGGCCCAACAATGGCGGCGAAACAGCCCGCCGGGATCGTCAGATTCACCTCGCGGAGCGCGAGCTGGCCGGTCGGGTAGCGATAGGTCAGACGCGAAATCTCGATGGCCGGGGAGGGGTCGATGGTCGGCGACGTCAGGACGTCTGGACCACGAAGATCACGAAACGACGCGAAAAGATCGCGAAAAAGGAACGGCCTCTGCACCGGGTTTTTCGCGCATTTTCGCGTCGTTTAGTGATCTTCGTGGTCCAGACGTCCTGACGTCGCCGACCATCGACCCCTCCCCGGCC
>DATLRG010000461.1:0-4808 GCA_035534795.1 Chloroflexota bacterium | reverse complement strand
TCAGCACTCACCGACGTGGCTGGGGTTGAGCTGTCAGCGCAGACGGTAGCCGCTGCTGCCACGATCCTACGCGGGCCTCAGGTTTCTGCTCCGACGATGGGCGCAGGGTGAGGCTCAGACGCTCGGTGGACAGCCGTGAGTTCACGTACCCCCTCCACGTACCGGGGTCGTCGGCGCTCCGCGGGATCAGCAGCAGTCCTGGCATCGCGTCTCTTTTCGACGGTCCCTCCCCGCGTCCTCGGTCATGCCGTGGTCGTCGTGCTCTGCCTGGCGGTCGCTTACGCAGGGCGCACCAGCACCTTTGGCCGTACCGCGGGAGGCTGGTCGGTCCAACAAGCCATCTTCCAGCCGTCGGCCTTTGCAGTTCCGGACGGTTCGGACCCGGATACGCTCGTTCGGCCGCCGATGGCCAACACCCTCGGGGCATCGTCCGAACGCCTGCAGATCATGCACTACGACACCCAGCCGGGCGATACGATCAGCGGACTGGCCGATCGCTTCGACATCAGCGACAACACGATTGCCTGGGCCAATCAGCTCTCGCCCGATCAATCGCTCGCGGCGGGTCAGCAGTTGATCATTCTTCCGGTATCGGGCGTTCTGTATAGCGCGACGACCGGGGATACCGTGGACGAGATCGCCCGCCGCTTCCAAACCGATGCCGGTGCGATCGCTCAGTTCAACCAGATCTCCGTCGCGACGGATCTCGCCGTCGGAACGCAGTTGGTCATCCCCGGTGGGCGGCCGGAGGAGACGGTGCGCCCGGATCTCAGCGCGCGCTCGGCGATCCGACCGGGTCGGGATGATTCTGAGATCGCCCAGCAAAACCCCGCGCCGGCCATCGCGCCCGATCCCGCGATCTTAGCTCCAGGCAGTGATGGCGGCGCCACTGGCACGCTGAGTCCAATTCCCTTCAAGGCGCGCACCAGCGGCCCGAAGCCGCTGACCCCGCTGACCTACTCCGTCGTCGCGGGCGATACCCTGTCGTCAATCGCTCTGCACTTCGGCGTCAGCCCGGCGAGCATCGCCGTGTCCAGCGGCTTGCAGGGCAGTCAGGACTCGCTGTCGATCAATCAGAAGCTGACGATTCCGCCGGTGCCAGGCGTGGTTCACGTCGTTCAGAGCGGCGACACACTCGAAGCCATTGCCGGGCGCTACGCGGCCGACCCGAACGCGATCGCCCGCGCGAACGATCTGAAAGACCCCTTCAAGCTCCAGATCGGGCAAACCCTCGTCGTGCCGGGCGGCAAAGCGCCGGCAGTGAGCACCGTGCCGGCCGCGCCAACGACGTACACAGTCACCGAAGGCGACAGTGTCTCGAGCATCGCCGCCTCGTTCAGTGTCGATCTGGGCGCCCTGGTCAGCGTCAATGGTCTGTCCGATCCGTACGTGCTGCAACCGGGCCAGCAGATCATGATCCCCGGCGCCGGTCAGTCGGGCGCTGTTACCGGTTCCGCACCCGCGCCGGTCCAGCCCCATACGACCTACACCGTGCAAGCGGGCGACAGTGTCTCGGGAATCGCCGATTCGTTCGGCGTGAACCTGAACGGCATCGTCGACGCGAACAATTTGAGCAATCCAACCGACCTCCAGCCGGGCCAGCAGCTGGTCATTCCCGGTGTGGGTCACGCCGTCGTCCATCGCAATCCGGCGCCGGTCGCGGTGGCGGCCGTGCCGGCGCCGCGACCGGTCGTCGTCGCCCGGCCGGCCGCGGCGCCGGCGCGTTCGTCCGGCGGGGGCGGCTGGGGAATCGTCTCGGTCGCGTCACGGTATCTCGGCACTCGCTACGTCTGGGGTGGGACCTCGCCGGGTGGCTTCGACTGCTCCGGGTTCGTCTGGTACACCTACCAGCGGGCCGGCGTCCCGATCCCGCGCGACATGTGGGGTCAGCTTCAGAGCGGCACGCGCGTGTCGCGCAGCAGCCTGAAGCCGGGCGACATCGTCTTCTTCGCCGGCACCTACGAATCCGGCCTCTCCCACGACGGCATTTACCTTGGCGGCGGCCGGTTCATCAACGCCGTGGATTACGGGATCGGCGTGGCCGTGAGCAACCTCAACGATGCGTACTGGTCCGGCCATTACTTCGGCGCGACCCGGCCCTGGTAAGAGCGCGTGCGCCTGTTTACTATCGCGGAGGCGAACGCACTCATTCCCCGGCTAGAGGAAATCTTTGCCCAGGTCCGCCAAAGGCGGGATCAAGCGCGGCCGGCCCAGCAGGCACTCGCGCAGGTCGAGCAGACCAAGCGCTCAAACGGCGCCGACCACTCGCATGAGATCCACGAGCTCCGTGCGCAGCTCGACGCCGCGATCGACGCGATGAACGCGCTGCTCCAGGCGATCAGCGCGCTGGGCATCGAGGTCAAGGACGTGGACCAGGGACTCGTCGATTTTCCGCACCAGCGGGAAGGACGCGTCGTCTATCTCTGCTGGAAGAGCGGAGAAGACCGGGTCCGCTTCTGGCACGAGCTCTCCACCGGCTTCGCCGGCCGCCAACCGCTCACGAGTGAGGAGTGATGGGTGATGAGTGGTACGAGGACTCGGTCCCCTCGTCACGCATCATTCATCGCGCATCACTCGTCACTCGCCACTCATCACCCATTACTCCTCACGCATCCCTCGTTCTGGCGTCTACCTCACCGCGCCGTCGCGAGCTCCTGGCGCGGTTGGGGCTGCCGTTTTCGGTGGTCCCGATGGACGTTCCAGAGTCCCCGCTGCCCGGCGAATCGCCCGCCCAAACCGCGGAGCGCCTGGCGGTGGCCAAAGCGCGCGCGGGAGCGGCGACGCTCCCGGACCATCCCGGCGTACTCGTCGTCGGCGCCGATACCGTCGTCGTCTACCGTGGGCAGCCCCTGGGGAAGCCGGCCACGCCGGACGAGGCACGTGCCATGCTCCGGCGCTTGCGTGGAAAGACGCACCGTGTCATCAGCGGCGTGGCGGTCGTCGATGCCCAAACGGGACAGGCCGTTACCAGAACGGCGACGACGCGGGTCCACCTTCGGCCACTGACCGACGACGAGATCGACCGCTACGTCGCGACCGGGGATCCGCTCGACAAAGCTGGCGCCTACGCCATCCAGAATCAGGCGTTCCACGTGGTCGAGTGGATCAAGGGCTGCTACAGCAACGTCGTCGGGCTGCCGCTGTGCGTCCTGGCCGAGGAGCTAGCCGAGTTCGGCGTCAGCGTCCCATTCCCGGTCCGGCGGAGCCGCAAGGACTGCGGGTGCGGAAATCTTTGACTCGAAGTCCTACAGCGGTTTGCGGAAAGGTTGGGCGGGTTGGTGGCTGGTGGTGCTGCGCACTACCAGCCGCCAACCCGCCCAACCTTTCCGTAAACCGCTGCTTCTATTGACTTCTTCCGCGGACCGGCACCTACCGGTTGGTCGGAATTCAGTACCGGTTGTATTCGATCAGCCAGCCATAGAGCATCTTTCGCCACGATTTGGGGCGACGCAGGTCGCGATCGATGCGCTCTTCGGTGTCCACGTCGACGGCCGACCAGGAACGTCCACAGATCCGGGCCGAAGCGGATTCGGTCATAACGTCCGTAGCCACTGGACTGCCCTCCTTGTCGAGGCGCGACGAAAAAGTACGTCTACCGTTCAAGCGGCAGACCCGCCTTGGTCCAGGCGACCGTTCCACCTTCCAGGTTGTAGACGTGCTCCATGCCGACCGCGGCGGCCATCTCGCACGCGACGGCACTCCGCTGGCCGGCGGCGCAGACGAACAACAGGTGATCGCGCGTCAGGTATTGACGCGGATTGCCCAAAAACGTATTGAGCGGCACGAGGGTCACGCCGTGGATGTGCCCTTCGGCGTACTCGTTTGGCTCGCGAACGTCGATGACCAGGACCTCTCCGTTCGCGATCATCTGCTGCGCGGTCGGAACGTCGACGCGGACGAAGGGCTCGTCCACTTCAGTTGCTCTTGGCGTGCTCACACCGGTCACCTCTCCACGATTCAACCTGAGTCTAGCGCCATCGCGCCACGAGTGTCAAGCAAAAGGAGCGGGAGATGGGTATAATGAGAGCGAACGCCATTGGGGGTTGAAGAGAGATTGATGGAGCAGCAGGTTCAGGCTGAGGAAACCGTCCGAGTCCTGGTCGTCGCGGCGCACCCGGACGATCCAGAATTCGCCTGCGGTGGCACGAGCGCTCGTTGGGCGGACGAAGGCAGGGAGATCTATTACCTGGTCTGCACTCGTGGCAATAAGGGGAGCAGCGATCTGGAGATGACGTCGGATCGGCTCATCCGGATTCGTGAAGAGGAACAACGGGAGGCGGCGAAAGCGATCGGCGCGCGCGAGGTCACTTTCCTCGATTTCGCCGACGGCGAGTTGGCGCCGACGTTCGCATTCCGCGAAGCGATCGTCCGAGAGATCCGGCGAGTCCGCCCGTGGATCGTGATCACCCACGACCCAACCGTGGTCTATACCGCCGGCCACATCAACCATCCGGATCACCGCGCGGTCGGGACCGCGACGCTGGACTCGGTCTACCCGACCGCGCGCGACCGCCTGAACTACCCGGAGCACGAGAGCGCCAACCTGTTGCCGCATAAGGTGAAAGAGGTCTACCTCTGGGGTGCCGCTGCGCCAAACGTCTGGGTGGACATCAGCTGCTCCATCGACCGGAAGGTCGAGGCGCTGCGCTGCCACGTCAGTCAGGTTGGCAAGGCAGAACAACTCGCCGAGCGCATGCGCGATCGAGCGAAGCAAGTTGGCGAACCCCAGGGGATTCCGCTCGCCGAGGCGTTCTTCCGCATTCAGATGGCACGCTAAGGTGAAGCCAGGGTGGGCAGTCCAGGGTTGT
>DATLRG010000460.1:0-3739 GCA_035534795.1 Chloroflexota bacterium | reverse complement strand
CTCACCCTCCCCACGCACCCTCTCAGCAACGTCAATGACTTCTGCACGTCCCACCGTGATGACGGAAGCCTCGAGTGTAGAGCCTCTGTTGCCGCTCAGCGATGTTTTCGCTGAGCAGCAACACGGCGTTACCAAATTCGTTGACAGAACAGCCGATGCGTAGTAAAGTGAATGACAGGGCCTACAACCGGGCGCCCGCTAACTGAATAGATGGCCGAATTCCGAAAGGAAACGGGGGAACCACTCGTCTGGGGTGAATTCCCACATGTGGGATAGGGCAACTCTTTCGACCCGAACCCGTCAGCTAACCCCGTAGGCACGCGAGAGAGGACCAGGTACCTGCTTTTTTACCCGGGCTTTTCCCTTCAGCAGCCGTCCTCTCCATTGGTGAAGCTCAGACGAAGCTTAGATCAGCTGCTTCGCGGCTGATCGCGCCTCGCGAGGGTTCCACCTGCTCGCGGGGGATGAGGTCTCTGTTTTCATTGCCAGAGACGTCCTCCCCGCCCGCCACCGCATTCCCGTGGTGTGGCGTCGCCGTGCCTCCTGGGTTTCCTGCTCCCACGTCGAGTGTTCCTCCGTCCGCCCACAGAGGAGGTGAGCGAACGGAGATGCCCGAGCGTTGACCGCACGCCACGCGCCACTCGACGAGTGCCGGCGCGATGCCGTGGCAACGAGGCGAAAAATACTTGATATCGAAGCAGGAGATTGCATCAATGAAGATCTGTATGACTCACTACGCCTACCACCCTATTACCGGCGGAGTCGAGACCCACCTCCTCGATCTGTGCTCGGAGTTAGCCGCGCAGGGCCACGAGGTACACGCACTGGTTGGCACGATGGCCGGTCAGCCCGAGGAGCAACGCCAGAACGGTGTCTTGATCCATCGACGCGCCGAGCTCGACATCGAATGGATCCGGCAGCGCAAGCAGCGCGCCGGCGTCGACGCCGATACCCCCTGGAAGCTGCTGCAGCGCGAGTTGCTGAGTTTCTATCGCGATTTCGTCGACACCCACCAGATCGACGTCGTCCACGCCCACAACTTCCACCACTTCCTCCCGGAGTATGGCCTCGCACTGACCGAGCTGTACCACGAGGGCCTGCCCACCGTCCTCACCATCCACGAGATGTGGGGCGAGTTCATCTGCGAGCATCTGCTCGAAACCACGCGCTGGGACGCGATCGTCGCGGTCGGCGAACACGTTCGGCGCGACGTCGTGCGCCTGGTCCCCAACGTGCAGAATCTCCACAAGATTCTGCACGGCACCAACGTCGAGATGTTCCGCCCCGACCTCGCCGATGGCGGGCTGCGCGCGGAGCTCGGGCTGGTCGATCGGCCGGTCATTCTACACCCGGCCCGCATGCTCCCCTGGAAGGGCGTCCACGTCAGCGTCGCCGCCATGCGCCGGGTAGCGAAAGCGTTCCCTAACGCCGCGCTGATCGTCACCGACACCGACCAGATCATCGACTGGGTCCGCGAGCTGGGCGCGTACAAGCAGCAGATCCTCGCGGCGATCGAGCGCGATGGCCTGACCAACAACGTCGTGCCGCGCTCCTTCGACTACTTCGACCTGCCGCGCGCCTACGCCATGGCCGACCTGGTGATCTACCCTACCACCGGCGAAGAGCCGTTCGGGCTGGTGCCTCTCGAAGCGATGGCCTGCGCCCGGCCGATCATCGTCAGCCGGAGCGGCGGCCTGGTCGAGTCGGTCGTCGACGGCGAGACCGGCTACGTCGTCGAGAAAGAGGACGCCGACGCCCTGGCCGATCGCATGATTCGCCTCCTGGGTGACGCCGACCTCCGGCGGCGCATGGGCCAGGCGGGACGCCGCCACGTCGAGCGCAACTTCTCGCGGCGGCGGATGACCGACGAGACGGTCAAGCTCTACCGCTCGGCCGTTGCCGCCGGCCAGCGCCGCGAGGTCTCGTCAACGGCGAGCGTCCGGTAGCCCACGGCTCAGGACGCGGCGACGCGCGGTGCCGCGCGTCGCCGCGTCCGAACTCCGGGGGTACAATACGTCTAGAACCTTCTCTCATCCCCCGGAGGTCACACCATGTACGGGATCATCTCGCCAAAGAAATGGGGCTTGCCGCCCTGCGATCACCCCCTCCCGGAGCTCGCCGCGTACGGCCTCGATCGCGACGATCTCGAGCACCGCTGCCACGAAAACACCTACCAATGGCTGCTGAGCACCTTCGACGAGGACGTCGGGGCGTTTTACGGCCACTACGACGCGCGCACCGATACCTTCCATCCGCCCCAGAACGTCAACCTGATCGCGCCCTGGCAGCTCATCGCGGCCTTCGACCGCTACGACGACGCGGGGCTGCTGGACCGGGCCGCCCGGGCGAGCGACTGGCTCGAAGAGAATCTGGTCGAGTCGCACCCGATGAGCCTGGTCTGCGGCGGCGTGCGCGACAACATCAAGCGCTTCGAGGTCTGGGTCAAGTACGCGACGGATTACGTCACTCTCAACGTCGGCCTGTGGGAGCGCAATCAGCAGGAGCGGTTCCTCCACCGCGCGCTCCAGTCGGCGCAGTTCCTGCTGCAGGCAGAGTTCAACGGGTTCGCGCCGAAGTACGACGACTGGGTCCAGACCTGGTCCAAAATGGGCTGGCAATCGCTTGGGCGAGTGATCGAGTGCTTCTTCATGCTGGCGCAGGCGACCGGCGACCACTCCTGGATCGAGCACGCCGAGAACTGGGGCCGCTACGGATTGACCCTGATGGCGCCCAACGGCTGCATGTACCTGATCCGCGACGCCTACTACAACACCGACCTCGCCGCCGACGTCCTGCGCGGCCTGACCTTCCTCTACGAGGAGCTCGGCGCGACCGAGTTCCTCTACGGCGCCCGCGCCTTTGCCGACTGGCACGTCAATAACCAGCGGGCCGACGGCGCCTGGTCGTTGACGATCGATCGACACGGCAACGTCGTCGCCAACTACGTCGGCCCCGGCGACCCGCCGAACATCGCCACGTCCATGCTCCGTTTGCACAAAGTCACCGGCGAGCCGAGCTACCTGCTCGCGGCCATTCGCGGCATCAAGTACAGCATCGGGCGCCAGGCGCTGCCCGGTTCGGACCACCCCTACAACGAGCGGACCCGCACGCACTGGGGACTCTGGTCCTGGGACCCCTATTACGACTACACCATGTCCGGCGACCAGTCGACCCACTTCGTCCGCGGCATCTACTTCCTGCTGGACTACCTGGGCGCCGCCGAGCCCTCGGTCTGGGAGGACCTGGGTGCCTACCAGAAGAAGCGGGAGGACTCATGATCCAAAATCTGCCCGATCGCTACTATCCCTGCTTCCTCGGCAACGGCCTCGACGCGATGCTGATCGGACCGGACGGCGCCATGACGGGCCTGCAGATCAACGGACCGGACCGTTGCTCCTGGTACAAGTCGGACTGCTACTATGGCGACGAGCGGCCAGCCTTGCCGGTCCCCCACCGCTGGTATCAGAAGGAGACCGCGAAGGTACCGCGCGCGGTCGGCTCGTGGTACGAGCTGGCGCCACTCGGCCGCGCCTGGTACGAGGTCTGGCTGGACGGCCGGCGCGTCGAGCCAGCCGCCGGCCGCCAGACCTTCGATCCCACGGTGGCGACTCTCACGACCACGCTCGGCCTCGGCGGGGTGAGCGCGGACGTGACGACGTTCCTGCACGCCAGCCTGCCGCTGCTGGCGACCCGCTACCGGTTCAGCCGGGCGGTGACCGTACGGTTTCTGGCTGCCGCC
>DATLRG010000459.1:0-2166 GCA_035534795.1 Chloroflexota bacterium | reverse complement strand
ATTCGAGCGCCATGGCGGTGCGGACGTAGCGAATGGCGGTGTTGCTCCAGGCGCTGAGAAGCTGGGCGCGGGAGATGCTGCGGAAGGCGCCGCTGCCGTCGCGGGTGGCAGGGTCGTGGTAGATCAGATTCCCGTCGGCGTCGAAGCCGAGGCCGACGACATAGTGATCGCCCCAGTAGTCGCTCGTCTCGTGGCCGGGCATCTGACGATAGCGCACGAGCAGGAGGACCGGGTGGCCGGCGTCGAATTGGCGCGTGAGGTCGGCGAACGACCAAACGAGGTACTGCTTGCCACTTTTATACGCCGAGGTTTTGACGCCCATGACGTGGGCTACGTAGGCGAGCGATTCCCAGGTCGTGCCGTCGTTCGGGTCGTTGATTCCCATTTGCCGCTCGGCGAGGTGCCGGAGTGCGATCTGATTCGAAGGGACGCCCAGGGCGTCGAGGGCCATGGCCAGGGCGGTGGGCCCGCAGTTGGCCTGCTCGTAAACTGTGCCGTCGAATTGACTGAGGTAGGGCGCCTGAATGATCGGCGTAGCGAGACTGGGTGCGCTCAGCGGAGCCATCATCGTGCCGCCGGGTAAGCGGAGAAGCTGCCCGACCTCGATAAAATCCGGATCAGCCAGATGGTTGACCGTGACCAGAGCACTGGGGCTGAGACCGAAGCGCTGGGCGATCTGGCCGAGGGTGTCGCCGGGGGCGACGCGATAGCTGCTGCTGTCGGCCCAGGCCGGCGCCACGGTCGCCGCGAAAAGGAGCAGGGCGCTGGCGAACCCAGCGAGCGCGGAACGGCGCCGCTGGTTTGTCGGCAAGAGGTACGAGCAGAAGGCTGGTTGTTTGGAGAAAGATGCCACGTTCTCCTCCATGTTCGAAGGCACGCTGCCGGGATAACGCGTTGAGCAAGCGTCCAGAAGCGGCAGGCGGTCCCCGGAGGACACCGTCCGACCGAACGGTGGCTTGAGTATAGGGGGGGATGAAACGGTGTGTCAACTGGGAAATTTGGGGGACGTGGCGATTTCGGCGGCACTTGCTAGGCATGAACTGATGTGCTACTTTCAGTGATGACGCTCGTTCGCATGGCTGGCGTGTTGAGTCCGCCAGTGTATGACGCGGCGTGACGACAGACCGTGAGGGTAGAATGATGTTCGCCGAGGCGATGCGCAGCTTATATCAGTACAATCATTGGGCAACCGAACGGCTGCTCGATGTCGCGACCGGGCTGACCGCGGAGCAATTTCTGGCGCCCGGCGCGGCCGGTCAACGATCGGTCCGGGACTCTCTGGTGCACCTCTTTGGGGCCCAGAAAGGTTGGCTTTCCTGGTGGGACGGATCGCTGGCCCCGGCCGAGGCGCAGGCGCGCCGGCGCGCGCCCGCGGAATTTCCGAACCTGGCGGCGGTTCGCGTCTTGTGGGTGGAGGTCGAGCGCCAGACCCAAGCCTTTGTATCGGGCCTGAGCGATGCCGACCTGCAAAGGGATTTCAGTCAGGTGCTGCCCAGCGGTGGCACCTGGCACATGGCGCTCTGGCAGATGATGCTGCACGTCGCCAATCACGGCACCCAGCACCGCGGTGAGATCGCGGTTGTGCTCACTGGCTACGGCTGTTCGCCCGGGGATCTTGATTTCATTTTCTTTCTGGCACGGCGGTAGATCCGGTAAGGGGACGTCCCCTCTACCCCTCGCGGACAAGGCGAGGGGTATTGATTCTCTTTTTTCAATGCGCAGTTCTGACGATCGAGGGAGTTGTGGGCTACGACGTGGAGATTCAGGAGATTCAGCCTCGGCCGATTGCGGTCGCTCGGGCCACGGTGCGGCCGACGGAAATTGGCGTGGCCTTGACCCGCGCATTGCTACCTCGGGTGTATCAATTCCTTACCGCGCATAGTTTGACGCCGAGCGGGCCGCCGATCGCGATTTACCACGAATTCGGGGCGAGTCAGGTCGTCCTGGAGGGTGGAGTGCCGGTGAGCGCGGCGTTTTCGGGCGCGGGCGACGTACGGTCCAGTGAGCTACCCGGTGGCCGCGTCGCCGTGACGCGGCACATTGGGCCGTATCACGAGCTCGGGGCGGCGCACGACGCGATTCGCGCGTGGCTCGCCGAGCGGGGCCTCACGGCAGTTCGGCCGATCTGGGAGATTTATCCGATGCCTCCGGGCGGTGAGCCTGATT
>DATLRG010000458.1:0-5900 GCA_035534795.1 Chloroflexota bacterium | reverse complement strand
TGTTTGAGCGCCCGCAGGGCGCTCAAACAACAGTTTTGAGATAATTTCTTAGCCACGAAAGGTTATGCCACGATGTGTCGCTTACGCTCCGCCTGAGCGGAGCTCGCCGAGGGTTCGTCGCTTCGGCGCCGCGCATTCCGCGCCGTTTCTCCGGGGACGGTGCCGGCGCGAGCGCTGTTGACGTGTAGCTTTCCTTTCCAGATCGGGCTCCGCGGGTCGTCGCACTCGCCGTTTTGGCGGTGCGGCTTTTTTGTGCCCCGATCTTTGAGAGGAGTAGCTACGTGCAACGGGAACGGCCTCAGAACATTGTCTCTTCGCAGAACTTCCTGCACGATGCCGGGCTCGTGGCCCGGCTGCTCGACCAGTCGACGATCTCACCGGACGATCTCGTCCTGGAGATCGGGCCGGGCAAGGGCATCATCACCGCGCAACTCGCCGAGCGCTGCCGGATGGTCGTCGCGGTCGAGAAGGACCGGGAGCTCGCCCGGCGACTCGGTCAGCGTTTCGCGGATTTTCCGAACGTCGCCATCCACGCCGCCGACTTTCTGGACTTCCCCCTACCGCGGTGCCGGTACAAAGTGTTCGCCAACATCCCTTTCATTGGGACCAACGCGATTCTCGCGAAGCTGACCGCGCGACCGACCGCACCCGACGATACCTACCTGGCGCTTCAGAAGGAAGCTGCTGCCAGCCTGCTGGGCCAACCGGCCGAATCGCTGAGTACGGTGCTCCTGAAATCGTGGCTCGACGTGAGCGTCGTGCATGGGTTCCGGCGGACGGACTTCGTCCCGGCGCCCGGGGTCGACGTCGTGATGATTCGGTTACGACAACGGGGGCCGCCCCTGATCGACCGGACCGACGATCAACTGTTTCGCGACTTCGTGGTCTACGGTTTCACCGCCTGGCGTGTGTCTCTCCGCGCTACTTTCGACCGACTCTTCGGCCACCAGCGATTCAGCCGTCTGGTGCAGGAGATCGGCGTGGACCCGGCGGCGACCCCTACAAACGTGCAGTTTGACCAGTGGCTAAGGTTGTTCGAAGGCTACAAAGCGACGCTGCACGCCCAGGCAGGAGGACGCGTGGCAGGGTCAGAGGCCCGCCTGCGGCAGCTACAGGAGAGGCGATGGAAGATTCGTCAGCTCTCCGGCGCGGAAAGACCGCCCTGCCGGCCGCCGTTGGGCTTGTGCAAGAACCAACCGACGAGGTGTCTGAACACGTAAAATGCAACGCGCACGGGAGGTGTTCGGGAATGGCTAGCGGAGAACCGGCCCCGCGGGGCCAGCTCTCCGCTAGCCATTCCCGAACACCTTCGCCCGGCGATCAGGCGGATGCGCCGGAGTAGCGCCGGATGCCGATTGTCCAGAACCAGCGGGACACCGCGAGCAGGGCAAGGGCCAATCCGACAGCGCCGAGTAAGGTTGTCAGGTCGAGCCGGCCGACCAGCGCCTCGGCGGGAACGGTGATGGCGAAGGCGACCGGCACGATGAAGGTCAGCGAGAGCCGTAGCCACGTCGGGTAGATGCCCACCGGCCAGCGCCCCGCCTCGTACATGGCCTGAAAGACCACCAGGATGTTCGTCACGCGCACGACCCAGAACGAGAGCGTCGTCAGGATCAGCAAGAAGCTGTAGACGATGGCCGCACCGCACGCGAGCGCGAGCACGAAACCGATTGCTTCCGCGATTCCGATGCCCGCGCCAAGCTGCACGAGCGCCACCGCCAGCACCCCGATCCCGAGGACGACGTCGACTAGCTCCCAGAGCTCGACCTGCTTGACGCTCACCAGCAACTGCGCGTCCGCGGGCTTGGTCAGGGTGAAATCGAGAGTCCCCAGACGGACGTCCTCCATCAGTTGTTGCATGCTCGGCTTGATCACCACGTTGAGCGAGCCGCCGACGACGAAGTAGATGCCGACGAGCGCCAGTAGCTCGGTCGAGCGCCAGCCGCCGAGCGTCGCGGTGTGCGCGAAGACGACGGCCAGGCCGATCAGCGCGGTGGCCAGGCCGAGCGACGACTGGATGAACTGCACGAAAAAGTTGGCGCGGTAGGCCAGCTCGTTCAGCGCGCCCAGCCGGAAGAAGACCCAGAGCAGTCGCAGGTTGCTCATACGCCCACTGCCGAGTAGCGGCGCACGGCCCAGCGCCAGACGACGTTGAGCAGGACGACGCCGAGCGCGAGCCACACCGCCTGGGTGACGCAGCCCACCAGGGCATCGTGCGGCGAGAGCGCGCCGGTCGCCAGATCGACCGGAAACGCGACCATCCAGCGGAACGGCAGGATTGTCGCGAGAGTCTGAACGGGCGGCGGGAACAGCGAGAGTGGCGCCATCTGGCCAGAGAGGACCATGACGGCAACGGCGTACATCTGATTGACCGCGCCGACGCGGGTCGTCCAGAAGCAGGCCAGTGCGACCGTCCACTCGACGACGAAGCGCAGCAGGAAGGCCAGGAACAGCGACGGGACGAAGGCGGCCAGCGCCCAGAGCGGCGGCCGGAGCGTCGCGTGGAAGATCACCGCCAGAAGGACCGCGACCGGAATCAGGATGAACGACGTTAGGAACTTGTGGGTGACGTTGTCGGCGACGTCGGAGTGGATCGGGTGGATCGGCCGCAGCAGCTTGGGCGAAAAGGTGCCCTCGCGAATGCGCGACTCGAATTCGTACATCACCCAGGTGTCGGTCCACTGGTTCACCAGCATCAGGACGACGAAATACGCCGCGAACGCCCCGGTGGAATACCCGCCGACGGAGCCGCCGTTCGTCTGCGAGACGGTCGACCAGACAATCAGGTAAATCAACGGCTGCAAGATCGCGCCGAACAGCCAGATCAGCGCCTCGACCCGGTACTGGAGCTGGCTGGCCAGCGTCACCGCGAACTGGGCGCGGTAGATGCCGAGGTACGGAGAAAAGCGCAAGGCGGAAAACGGAAGACGTACAGCGTAAAGCGCAAGACGGGAAACGCCCACAGCGCTACGGCGCTCCACGGGATCGGTGCTACTTGCGTTTTGCGTGTCAGGTGTCACGTTTCACGCTTGGCGTTTTGAGTTTTCCGCTTTTGGCGTTCCGTCTCACGCGACCCCCCGTGCGAAGACCTGCTCGATCACGTCGTCGATGGGTGGGTCCTCGACGGTCAGATCGATCACGGGCAGCTCGGCGAGGAGTCGACTGGTGACGCTGGCTGTCTCCTGCTTGGGGACGCGCAGGGTGACCCGGCTCTCCTCGGAGGCGACCACATCGCCGTACTCTCGCAGGTCCGTCGCCCCGCCGTCCAGCTCGACGACGATCGTCTTGTACGGCGAAAAATGCTGCACGAGCGTCGACAGGTCGCCGTCGAAGAGGAGCTTGCCGTGGTGGATCACCACCACTCGCCGGCAGAGCGCCTCGACGTCGGCCATGTAGTGGCTGGTCAGCAGCACCGTCGCCGCGTACCGCGCATTGTACTCACTGACGAAAGCGCGGATCCGCCGCTGCATCGTGACGTCGACGCCAATCGTCGGCTCGTCGAGGAAGAGCACGCGCGGGCGGTGCAGCAACGCGACCGCCATCTCGCACTTCATCCGCTCGCCCAGCGAGAGGTTGCGGACCGGGCGGTGGAGCAGCGGCCCCAGGTCCAGCAGGTCGGCCAGGTCGTCGACCGTTCGACGGTAGTCCGCGGTGGGAATCCGGTAGATCGCCCGATTCAGCTCGAACGAATCGATCGCCGGAATGTCCCAGACAAGCTGGCTGCGCTGTCCCATCACCAGCGTGATCTGGCGGAGGAATGCCTTCTCGCGGCGGAAGGGGACGTGCCCGAGGACGGTCACGTCGCCGCTGGTGGGGTAGAGCAGGCCGGAGAGCATCTTCAGCGTCGTCGTCTTGCCGGCGCCGTTCGGTCCGAGGAAGCCCACGATCTCGCCCGGTTCGACCGTGAAGCTGATCCGATCGACGGCGGCGACGTCGTGCGACTTTCGCTGCACCAGACCGCGCAGCGCCGCCAGCGCCCCCGCCGCCCGCTCCTGGACGGCGTACACTTTGCGAAGGTCCTGAACTAGGATTGCCGGCGCCGACCCGGCCCGCGGCGCATAGTTCGAGAGCATAGCCGCTGTATTATAGCGGTTTCCGGAAAGATTGAGCGCACGCGCCCCGATCGGACGCCGGACGCGCTCGGGACGTCGTCAGCCGACCGTCATGCCGCCTGCTTCTTCTGATGCGCCTCCCGCTGCCGCTGGAGGATGAATTCCAGCAGGACCATTCGGATCAGCGTATCCGTGTACGCGTCGATCAGCCCGAAGACGTCGAGTGCATCGCGCGCGCTGAAGTCAGGGCTTCCTACCTTGGACCGGAGGAAATCCGTGGTCTGATTGCGCAAGGCGGTATACTCCAGGAGGACCGTCGCGGGCCCCAATCCCTGCTGCTGGCGGAGCGTCGCATGATCCCGAATGGCCTTTTTAATCCCCGGGGCCCCGAACACCTCCTCGGGTGTCAGGTTGCGGAGCATGCCCTCCGCGATCGCGCCGAACATCACCGGGATGTTGTCGATCAACCCCGCCGTGAGCGCGGCAAAGTGGGAGCAGTAGGGGTCAACGTTCTGCTGCAGGTAGGCCGCGGTGCGCAGGACAATCAGGCGCGCGTTGCACAGGACGGCCTCGGCCGCGAACCGGACCGCCGTGGGAGTCGCCCGGTTGCGCGGCGGTAAGAGAGCCGCGGGCGGCGGACTGTTCAGCGCCTTCGCGACGGCATCGCGCAGCGCATCGATGTCGTAGGGCGAGACCACCAATTCCCGCACGTTCGGGGCTGCAAACGCTTCGGCCGCGGTACGTTCCCCGGTCGAGATAACGACCACCGGAATGGCCGTGGTCGCCGGATTGGCCTCCAGCGCATCGACGACGTGCCACCCCATCGCCCTGGGCGGGAGGGGGTGAACCAGGGGGGCGATCGTCAGCCCGATGACGATGACGTCGGGGCAAGTTTGTTTAGCAGCTGCGATCGGATCGACGTTCGCAGGCACGGTCTTGACATCGTACCCGGCTTCGCCCAGGATCAGTTCTTCCAGTTCCCGCAGCGCCGCCTCGACCTCGATCAGCAACACACTGCGCCTGTGTGGGCCCACGTTCCTACCTCACCCGGCTGGATCCTGGTGACCTGTCAGGCGGGTGAGAAGTGGGCCGGCCACGCCAATATCTCACCCACCTCATCCACCATCTCCCGCCTGACAGAGCACTCGAAAGGATCATGCCGGGCAAGATCGGTTCCCCGATCGCCGGCTCCCCCCGGCGAGGTCATCGGTTCTTGCCGTAAGCATTTACCAGAACTCGGTCGCGTACTTCCGACCAATCTCCGCGACCGTCTCGGCGTCGAGCTGGCCCGAGGGCGCGGCCCGGCGCAGCGCGGCCAGCTCCTCGAAGAAGCGCTCGAAGCCGGGTGGCGAGCAGATGAACACCGCCCTGGCCGGTGTGCTGCCCGCGTTGGCAAACGCGTGGCGCAGGCCGCGCGGGACCAGGATGAACGATCCCTTCGGCGCGTGGACCGTTCGGTCTCCCAGTTGGACCAGCATCTCGCCATCGACCACGTAGAAGGCTTCGTCCGCCTGGTGATGAACGTGGGGCCCGGCGCCGGGGCCGGGCGCGACCTCCAGCTCCATCAGCGAGTACGCGCCGCGGACATCCTCGCCGTGCAGCTTGACGACCGTCGGCGTGCCAGCCGAGCCGGCGGCGACGGTACCCTCGCCGGGGCCGAGGACGATGCTGCGATCCTGGCGGTCGCTGTTTCCTTCCAAGGACACGGTATCCTCCACCATCACGGCGGCCATCATCATAGGGCATTCGTAGCGACTGCCGCAAGGGTGGTCGTGCCCCCTGATATTTGCACGTAAACGGTGCATCCAGGGCGTGTTGGTCCCCGTCGGGAGCAAGCCGCTCGGGCGG
>DATLRG010000457.1:0-4300 GCA_035534795.1 Chloroflexota bacterium | reverse complement strand
CCCCCCCCACCACCTGACACGCGCAGATACCCTTGAACCCCAAACTCCCGCCTCCCCGTCCGGGGTTGATCTTGTACCTGTCTCACCCCATACTACAGAGGGTAGCGCCGAGGCGTAAAGCGTCGGCACAGATCTCGGGGGTGTCTGAAATGTGTCAGTTGGTGGGGATTCGCCGCGCGAATCCCCACCAACTGACACATTTCAGACACCGTCTATCGAACAATCAAGCGGAGTCCTCATGATAGTCGTCGGACTCATGTCCGGCACCTCGGCGGATGGCGTCGACGCGGCTGTCGTCGCGGTCGAGCGTCCAGACGGACAGGTGCAGATCAAGACCCTCGCGGCGACCACCTTGACCTATTCTCCCGACGTGCGCGCGGAGGTGCTGGCAGCCTGCTCGCCGGAGACGGGCACCGTCGACCGCATCTGCCGGCTGAACGCGCTCCTGGGAGAGTGGTTTGCACGGGCGGCGCTCGGGGCGATCGAAGGCGCCGGTCTCCAGCCCGACGCGGTCGATCTAATCGCCTCGCACGGACAGACCATCTACCACGCGGTCCAGCCCGGCGAGGACCCGCCGTCGACGCTGCAGATCGCCGAGCCCGCGGTAATCGCCGAGCGCACCGGTCGAACCGTCGTCGCCAACTTCCGGCCGCGCGACGTGGCGGCCGGCGGTCAGGGTGCGCCGTTGATCTCCTACGTCGATTTCCTCCTCTTCGCCGACGATCGACGCACCCGCGCACTCCAAAACGTTGGCGGCATCGCCAACGTGACGCTGCTCCCGGCCGGCGCCCGTTCCGGGGACGTGTTCGCGTTCGACACCGGTCCGGGCAACGTGGTGATCGACGCGCTGGCCAGCCTGCTCTTCGACCAACCCTACGATCGTGATGGCCAGATCGCCGCGCGCGGACACGTCGACGACCGGCTCCTGGGCGAGCTCCTCGCCGACCCATACTTCGTCCGCCTCCCCCCGAAGACGACCGGGCGCGAGCAGTTCGGCGCGGCCTACGCGGCCCGGCTGTGCGAGCTTGGGCAGACGCGCGAGTTGGCCGCCGCGGACCTCGTGGCGACGGCAACCGCGCTCACCGCGCGCTCGATCGCCGACGCCTACCGCCGCTTCCTCCCGCCCGTCGACGAGGTAGTCCTCTCCGGTGGCGGCGCGGCCAATCCGACACTCGTCGCCTGGCTCGGCCGCGCGCTGACCCCGGCGGTAATCCGGCACCCCGAGGAGTTTGGCGTTTCGGCGGATGCCAAGGAAGCGATTGGCTTCGCGGTCCTCGGCTACGAGACGCTGCACGGACGGGTCGGCACCCTGCCGCGCTGCACCGGCGCCGCCCACGCCAGCGTTCTTGGGACGATCGTCCCCGGCGCAAACTTCCGCGACCTGCTGTCCCGGCTGACTAACGATCGGCAGTCGAGCGACACCACTGCAGATCGACCGAGCAGCAGGCCGGCGTCTCGCCAGTCCAGGTTTGGCGACGTCGAGTCGCTGGTCGAACAGGCGGTGGCCGACGGCGTCTTTCCGGGGGCCGCGCTGGTGATCGGGCGCGGCGACGACACCCTGCTGGCGCGGGGATTCGGACGCCTGACGACGGAGCCGACCGCGCCGGACGTCGACCTCGCGACGCTCTACGACCTCGCTTCGCTGACCAAGGTCATCGCGACGACGACGATGGCGATGATCCTGGTCGACGAAGGGAAGCTGGGGCTGGATCTACCGGTCGTCACCTACCTGCCGGAGTTTGGGCAAAACGGAAAGGAGCAGATCAGCATTCGCGACCTCTTGCTCCACTGCTCGGGCCTGCCGAACGTCTTTCCGGGTGGCTTCACCGCCTACGCGACCGCCCGCTGCCTGCCGCGCGACCGCGACGCGATCATCGCCGAAGTCTGCGCGCAGCCGCTGGTCTACCCGACCGGCACCCAGGTGGTGTACAGCGATCCCGGTATCATCGCGCTGGGCGCGGCGCTCGAAGCGATCGCCGGCGAGCGCCTGGACCGGTTTGCCGCGCGACGGGTGTTCGAGCCGCTGGGCATGGCCGCGACGCTCTTCAACCCGTCGCCGGCCCTCTGGGCAGCGGTCGCGCCCACCGAGCACGACCACTGGCGCGGCCAGCGAGTCGTCCGAGGCGAGGTCCACGACGAGTGCGCCTGGATGATGGGCGGCGTCGCCCCCCACGCTGGCCTGTTCAGCACCGCGCACGATCTCACTCGCTTCGCGCGCACGCTCCGGCACGGCGGCGAGCTCGACGGAACGCGAATCGTTCAGGCGGAGACCCTGGCAACGTTTGTGCGTCGAGACGGTCGGGTGCCAGGATCATCCCGCGCGACCGGCTGGGAGGCGGCCAGTTCGAGCAACTCTGCCGGCCCGTCCCTATCTCCAACTGCCTTCGGTCATACCGGCTTCACTGGCACGTCCATCTGGGTCGATCCGGAGCGAGACCTGTTCATCATTCTGTTGAGTAACCGGGTGTATCCCAGCCGGAGCAATCAGGCGATCCTTGGTTTCCGACCGCGTTTGCATAGCGCGGTCGTCGCAAGCCTTGAGGGACGAGTCCCGAGTGATCTGTGCTGAGGGGCCCCAGGGCGCACCCGGATTGAGTGAGGCAGAGCCAGGTGGCGCGTGATGGTCTAACGTCGGGGGGCCGGGATTGGCGACCGGCCGCCATGGTGAATGGAATTGGAGACGTGGGCGACCGATCTAACGCTCGAGACGAGAATGCCAATCGACCAGCCCGGACTCAGTTCTCAGTCTTCAGTCCGGGGCGCCCGTTGGGCCCGGCGTTACTCGGCACTCGGTATTTCGCCCTTGCCGTGCTGTTCACGGCCCTGACGCTCCTTGGCTGCGCTTCCTCGAATCCCCCCTCCGCCAGGGCGACGTCCTCGCTCGCTCCCACGCCGACGGCGGGGCCCGGCGGGCAGGTGCCGAGCGTGGGCCACATCTTCGTCATCGTGATGGAAAACCGAGAGTACGACCAGGTCATCGGCTCGGCCGATGCCCCGTACCTCAATCAGCTCGCCAATACTTACGGCCTGGCGACGCGTTACTACGCGATCCGCCATCCCAGTCTGCCGAACTATCTCGCGCTGACTTCCGGCTCGACACACGGGGTGACCGACGACTGCGCGACCTGCACGGTCAACAGTATCAACCTGGTCGACCAGTTGGAGGCCCATCGGAAGACCTGGGCTGCCTACATGGAAGACCTGCCCAACCCATGCTTCAACGGTGCGTCGGCCGGCGGCCCGCTGGCGTTGATCGGGCGAGGTGGCTACGTCCGCCGCCACGATCCCTTCATGTACTACGACAACGTCCGCGAGAGCTCCGAGCGGTGTCACCGCGTGGTCTCCTTGAGTCAGCTCACGGACGATCTCGCGAACAATCGAGTTCCGAACTTCGCGTGGATCACGCCGAACCTGCAGCACGACATGCACAGCTCCGACACGCGCGCGGGCGACGATTGGCTGGCGTCGTTCGTCCCGACGATTCTGGGATCGTCGGCCTGGAAGGACGGCGGCGTTCTCTTCATCACCTGGGACGAGGGGACGACCGACGCGGGCTGCTGCGACGTCGCGGCTGGCGGGCACGTCCCCACGTTGGTGATCGCGGCGAACGGCAAGCGGGGTTACCGCTCGGGCGTTCCGTACAACCACTACAGTCTGCTGCGCACGATCGAAGACCTGTGGGGCCTTGACCATCTGGGACACGCGGCCGATCCAGCGACGAAACCGATGAGCGATTTCTTCCGGTAGAGTCGGGAAATGCGCTACGCGACTTCGACAGGACGGGTGATCCGGGGCGGTGGTGGCGAAGTCGGCGCTTCCGTGATCTGGAGCGAGGCCTTGTGGTGGAGGTGATACTCGATTTTCCGGACCAGTTGGTAGGGATCAAAAGGCTTGGTCACAAAGTCGTCTGCCCCGGCGCGAGCGATCTCCTCGGCTTCTTCGAACGCCAGGGCGGTCACGACAAGAACTGGGACGCTGGGAGCGTACCGCTTGAAGAGCTCGACCAGGCGAAATCCCGATACGGTGGGAACGTTCAAGTCGATGGTGACGAGCGCTGGGCGCTCGTCGTCGAAGGATCGCAGCGCGGCGAGTCCATCCTGGACCACGGTCACCTGGTATCCCGCGGCAAACAGGTTCCACTGGAGGATCTCGGCAACCTGAGGGTCATCTTCGACGACGAGGATCCGCTCGTTCTTGAGCATCCTCTCCCTCCCTTGACTGAAATGCTGAGAAACTTCCCAGGGGGTGTGTGACCGGGGTCAGATGGTGGCAGAGGTGCGTCGCACCTCTGCCACCATCT
>DATLRG010000456.1:0-7734 GCA_035534795.1 Chloroflexota bacterium | reverse complement strand
GGTTTGGCGGGTCCGCTCGGGATTTGGCACGGTGAACGGTATCCTCCGCTCGACGAGACCGTATTCGACGAGGAAGCCCAGCGCGCCGGACAGCGTGGTGACCGGGCGGCCAACTCGTTGGGCGATCTGGTTGGGCTCGTTTGCACCGTAGGCGATCGCCTGGAGCATTCCACGCAGCAAAGCTGGCCCGATCCCGCGGACCTCTTGGGACAACAGCGTTTCCGCTTCACGGTAAAGCAGAGCGCTCTTGCCCAGCACCTGCTCGGTGACCGCCGCTTCGAGAGAGTCACCCCGGAGCGCCCGGAGGTACGATGGTACCCCGCCGAGAATTCCCCATGCCTGCACCCGATCGACGAGTGGCCAGGTTGGAAAGAAAAGTGTCGCATCGCGGTAGGCAAACGGATCAACCCGAAGCTCGTGGGTCCGTCGACGGTAGAGCGCCCCGTCGACCTGGAAGTGCCGCTCGACTGCCTCGGTGAACGAGGTGCATAGCACGACGTAAGCGCGGCTCCGCGCCCGACGCACGGAATCCCAGAGCCGCTGGATCACACTGGGCAGCGATGCATCGGCGTCTACCGCGTAAGAGAACTCGTCGATCACCACCGCCAGGCGCTCGCGCTCGGCCAGTCGGAGAACGTAGGTGAGAGCCGCATCCCACGAGGAGAACGGCTGGACCCGCAGCATCGGATCGTCGATGATGGTCAGGACCTGCTCAGTCAACGCTCTCAGGTGATCGGCGGCGAGCTGACGGTCGGCGTAAAAGTAGATCCCAGGCTTGTCCGCGAGAAATCGTACGAGAAGCTCGGTCTTTCCGACTTGGCGCCGGCCATAGACTGTGATAAGCTCCGGCTGGTCGCTGTGCCACCAGCGTTCGAGAAGAGCGCGCTCGCGGTCGCGGTTGAGAAAGTCGTCCATCGCGTCCTATGCATCAATGCATAATTGATGGCCCCATTATACATTTCTCCATAGGACCAAACAACGTCTAATCCACCAAACAGCCGTCGCCGCGCCGGGGAGGGATTTCCCGGCCCCACCGCGCCGATGGCGATCATGCGCTCGGAGAATCAGGAGAATCATCCTCGATGAAACTCGGCCTATCCGTCGGCGCGACCGGCGACGTCTCCGTCACGACCACGCCCGCGATGGCGATCACCTTCGAGGGCCCGCCGCGCCTCTCGGTCCTCTCGACGCCCGCGCTGCTCTGGCAGCTCGAAGCGGCCGGCCACCAGGTGCTGCAACCCTTCCTCGAGCCGGGCGAGGCCTCGGTCGGCGTCACAGTCAACATCACCCACCTGGCGCCAACCCCCATCGGCATGACAATCACCGCCAGAGCCACGGTGACGGCGATAGACCGGCGGCGGATCAGCTTCGCCGTCGAAGCCCACGACGAGCGCCAAAAGATTGCCGAGGGTTCCCACGACCGCTTCGTCGTCGACGTCGCGAAGTTCGCCGGGCGCGTTGGCGGACAGTAGCGATCGGCGTCGCGCCCCACCGAGGGAGGCGTGAGTCGGGTCTTCATCGATACCGCGGGGTGAGCATGAGGTCGAGCAACCTCTCCTATGGCTCGCGCCGCCGCCCTCCAAAAAAGCTGGGAATCTGGATCAGCAGCAGGAGCGGCAAGGCGACGTCGGCGACGAGGCTCTGCTTGAGGATGGTCGGGTCGTGACCGCCAAAGGTCAGCGTGTAGGCGAGGTTGGCCAGCATCACCGGCCAGCAGGACCACCAGGCCCAGCGTGCCCCGCGTCGAAAGGGAATCGCGACGATGACCAGCTCGTGGGCCGCGTGGGCAATCTCCAGGAGCGTGACGTACTGGGTAATCCCCGGCGAGGACTGACGAGCGCTGGCCCAGTCGACCCCCGCGATACTCTGGAACGCGCTCACGTGGTCCGACGGCAGACCGACCCGGGCGTCCGCCGCGAGGTCCGTGATGGGTGCGAAGAGGTAGAAGGCGCCGAGCAACAGCAGGAGGGCTCAGGCAACCGTCGCGTAGCGTGGACCTCGCCCGGGGCGCCCCCCGGCGACCTCGAATCCCGGGCTCCCCGACGATGGCACGCTCATTCATCAACTCCCTTGGATCAAACCATTGGCGGTATGACTGATCATACCGCCAATGGTTACACCGCGACCTGCTCCAGCCATTCCTTCGTGACCTCGAAGCCGAAGCCGGGGGCGTCGCTGGGCCGCACGGAGCCATCGCGGATCGGGACGGTACCGGGCAGCGCCACCATCTCGTCCAGCGGCACGCCGGGTGGCGCCACTCCCTCGGAGCGCTCGCCCCAGGGAATCGCCGGCATCGCCAGCGCCAGGTGCTGACCGTAGGGGTAGTTCATTCCCGCGTGGCTGATGACACTCAGCCCGTGCGCCTCGGCGAGGTGACAGATCCGCAGCGCGGCGGTGATTCCGCCCGCCCAGGCCACGTCCGGCTGGAGGATGTCGACCAGCCCCTGGCTCGCCGCCATCGCGAAGGGGTGGGTGCTGTACCAGTGCTCACCGGTGGCCAGGACCGCCCCCGGCAGGCGCTGGCGCAGCTTGCCGTAGCCCTCCAGGTCACCGGGCAGCAGCAGCTCTTCGAGCCACTTGACGTGGTAGGGGCGCAGCGCCTCTGCCAGCCGCACTGCGTACTCCACGTTGAGCGACATCCAGGCGTCCACCATCAGCTCCACGTCGTTTCCGATCTGCTCGCGCGTGCGCGCCACCAGCTCCTCGGCGCGGTGGATGCCCGCGAGGCCCGCCTCGGGCCCATCGCGCAGGAAGACCTTGACCGCCTTGAACCCGAGCTCCAAAAACCAGGCGATGCTGTTCTCGGTCCCGTAGGAGAGATCGGTGTTGCTGGCGTAGCAGAAGACCTGCTCCTTCTGCGGGCCACCCAGCAGCTCGTAGACCGGCACGCCCAGGAGCTTGCCCTTCAGGTCCCAGAGGGCGAGGTCCACGGCGCTGATGGCGTAGCTCGCCAGCCCGGCCGTCCCGTAGGGCGCGGTGATGCGCTGCATGACGTCCCAGAGCTTCTCGGTCGCCAGGCAGTTCTCGCCGGCGAGGACCGGGGCGAGGTGATCGTTGATCACGCGCTCGACCGGGCCGCCGTGGGTCGTGAGGCCCAGTCCCCAGGTACCATCCTCGGCGGTGACCACACAGGCGGTGCGCTTCCAGCGGCTTGCCCAGCGCGACCGCGGCATCTCCGGGTAGCGGGACATGGGGCTCACAAACCCGTTCACCGTCTGGCGCGGGACGCGGGGTGGCGTCGTGGGCCGGGGCGTGACGTCGACGGCGGCGGCGCGAACCTCTTTGATCTTCATGAACGGTCTCCTTTGGCGATGCAGCTTCCGGTGCCCGAGTATCCGGCCCGGGCAGCGCTCTGTCAAGGTGGTCTCGCGCAGGACAGCCCTCTTGCTCTGGCCCTGTTCACCTCTTACTATGAAAGCAAAGCCACGTGCAGAAGGAGGGTGATCCCGCGTGAGGGAGATTCGCCCGATCCTGATCGACCTTCCCGAGAAACTCGTCGGCCAGCGCATTGTCGTGCGCCCGTGGCGCGAGGCCGATACGTCAGTGTTGTACGCGCTGGTCGACCAGAACCGCGCGCACATCCGACGCTGGCTACCGTGGGCCGACGGGTATCACTCCATCGACGACGCGCGGGCGTTCGTCCGACGCTCCACCGCGCACTGGGCCCTCCGCGAGGACCTGGGGATGGCGATCCTCGACCACGGCGGCCAGCTTCTCGGCGGCATCGGCCTGCATCCGCGCGTCTGGCAGGTCCCCGCGTTCGAGATCGGCTACTGGATCGCCGAGCCGCACCAGGGTAAAGGCTACGTCGCCGAGGCGGTCAAGCTGGTGACCGGCCTCGCCTTCGACGTCCTCCACGCCCGGCGCGTGATGATTCGCTGCGACGCTCGCAACGACCGCAGCGCCGCGGTCGCGCGCCGCTGCGGCTACGTCTTCGAGGGGACCTTCCGCTCCGACTCGATCGCCGCCGACGGGTCCCTCGGGGATACCATGGTCTTTTCGCTGCTGCCGGCGGAGTACGCCGCCACGCGTGGGACCTAGAGGGTGTCGGAAAGGTATCCGTTGGTGGAGGATTTGCTGCGCAAATCCTCCACCAACGGATACCTTTCCGACACCCTCTGGCGGGGGAATGCATCCTTGCGCCACCATGCGTGTCTTACTATAATCGCGGTAGAAGCATGCCGAAGAGCAGGATAGTGCCACGCCCACCACCGTTCTCTCCGAAAAGGGCCAGGTGGTGATACCAGCCCAGATCCGGTCCCGCCTCGGCTTGCAACGCGGCGACCACTCCGAGATCGAATCGCGGTCGGATGAGTTGATCCTGAAGCGACTGCCTCGTCGCCCTCTCCTTCGACTGCGTGGCGCGTTCAAAGGACCCGAAAGCCTGACCGATCGGTTGCTGAACGAGCATCAGTCCGCACGGTAAGCCGAGGACGTCTGATCGATACGTCCTGGACGCCTACGCATTGTTGGCATTGTTCACCGGTCGCATCCTCTGGCTCCCAGGGAAGTAACGTTCGTGGAGAAGGAAGCCATGTCCGAAACTATCGGCTTCATCGGCCTGGGCATCATGGGCAAGCCCATGGCGCGCAATCTTCTCAAGGCCGGCCACCTGCTCGTCGTCCACAACCGCGGCCGCGCGCCGGTCGACGAACTGGTCGCCGAGGGCGCGCGGGGCGTCTTCAGCCCGGCCGAGGTGGCCGAGGCGTCCGACGTCGTCATCACCATGCTGCCGGACACGCCGGACGTCCGCTCCGTCGTTCTGGGCCAGGGTGGCGTGCTTGACGGCGCTCGGTCCGGCAGCGTGCTGATCGACATGAGCACGATCGCACCGGCGGTGACCCGCCAGATCGCGGCCGAGGCGGCGAAGTTCGGGATGAAGACGCTGGACGCGCCGGTGAGCGGCAGCGAGCAGGGAGCGATCAACGCGACGCTGGCGATCATGGTCGGCGGCGACGCCGACGTTTTTCAGCGCTGTCGGCCCATCCTCTCGCGCCTGGGCAAGAGCGTCGTCCACGTCGGCGGCGTGGGAATGGGCCACACGGTCAAGCTGGTCAACCAGATCATCGGTCTGACCACGCTCGAAGCCGTCTGCGAGGGCTTGCTCGTCGCGGCGAAGGCGGGCGTCGACCTCAGTGTGCTGCTCGAAGCGATCTCCGGTGGCGCGGCGCGGTCCTGGATGCTCGAGAACCTCGCGCCGAAGATCGCCGAGCGCGACTTCCGCCCCGGCTTCATGGTCCAGCTGGCCCAGAAGGATCTCCGTCTCGCGCTCAACCTCGCCGACGAGCTGCACGTCAGCACGCCGGGCACCGGCCTGACCCACCAGCTCTATCGCTCGATCGAGGCCAGTGCCGAGGGACGAGAGGGCATCCAGGCGCTGGCGAAGGCGCTCGAGCGGCTGGCAGGGTTCGAGGTTGGCGCATCGTCGTTGGGCCGCCCGGGTGATGCTCCCAGAACCTCGTGAGGGGTCGGGAGTGACGATGCGTTCGGGGGCAGCGTCGTCAACGCGCGCTTCCTGCCGCGTCGATCAGCCCCATTTTCTCGGCTACGCTCCGGGGAAGGATTAGCTGCAGCGTGACCACACTCCGGCGTCTGGACTGGGACGGCTGTCCGAACGCGCGCGACCTCGGCGGATACCCGACCGCCGACGGCCGCCAGACGCGCTGGGGCGCCGTCTTTCGCTCCGATTGCCCGAGCCGCCTCACCGACGCGGGGCGCGCGGCGCTGGTCGCCTCCGGCGTGCGCACGATCGTCGATTTGCGCCTCCCGGCCGAGCTGGCGACCGATCCGAACCCCTTCGCCACGCCCGGCCGGCACGACATCGCCTAGTGGCACGAGTCGTTCGTGGACCCGGCCGCGCCACCGGTACCGCCCGAAAAAGTTACCCTGGCCGGCGACTACCAGCGCCTGCTCCGTCGCTTTCCCCACCGCGTCGCCGCGATCATGCGGCGGATCGCCGGCGCGCTCGAGGGCCCGGTCCTGGTCCACTGCTGGAGTGGAAAAGATCGCACCGGCCTGACCTGCGCGCTGCTGCTGGCGCTGGCGCAGGTGCCGCGCGAGATCATCGCCGCCGAGTACGCGCTCAGCGGGGAATCTAGCTGGCCCCGCGCCGTGGAGTGGCTCGAGAACGGCCCCGGCAAGCGCGCCGACCGCGAGGCAGAGCTGGCGTGGAACCGGCCCACCCCCGAGGTCATGTTGGAAACGCTCGCACACCTGGACGAGCGGTACGGCGGAGCGGAAGCGTACCTGTTGCAAGCCGGCGTTCTAACGGCAGAGATCGGCCGTGTGCGCGAGAGACTGGTGCAGGCGGGACGGTAGTGCAGTTCGCGACGGCTTGTCGTCGGCGCGAACTGCTGTAGGGATCGGCACGGGAGCACGGCGTGGGGATGGATCCTCAGCGCTGACGCCGCGCAGCTTTCTTGGCGGCGCGCTGCGCTTGAACTAGCTGAAACAGCACCGCCGCGAGGCTGGCCGCCCGCGGCTGGCTCTTTCCCCGCTCGCGGACGCGGCGCTCCGCGACCTCGTAACACGCCGCGTCGTCCCGGTCGCCGATGACCCAGACCGTCGCGACGGTGTCGTCTGGATCGGTAGTGAAGATGATCCGCCAGTGACGATCGCCGACGACGATCTTACGCCAGCCAGCGAGCCCCCCGCCGAGCGGTAATCCCGCGTCTCTGCCGACTTCCTCGAGGCGGATCAGCTTCTTCAGGAACAAGGGCAGCTGACCGGACTCGACGTAGCGCGCCAGATCGTCGACCGCCTCGTCAATCAGCTCAACGCGAACCGGCATCGTCGTCCGGCTGATCGCGGAGCTGCTCCCGGGTGTATCCGAAACGGGCCAGAATCTCGTCGAGAGAGTAGCGATCCGGCCCGGTGGTCAGCATGCGCGCGGTCGCCAGGGAGACGTCGAGCAAGTCCTCCTGCAGCCGCTGGAGCTCGTCTAGTCGCTGCATGCTCACGACCGCCGCGACGGGCTTGTTGTTGCGCAGGACAACCTGGTCGTGGCCCGTCTCCGCCGCGCGGATCAGGGCCGAAACGCCGAGCTTGTTGGCGTCGGAGATGGAGATCAGGTCTGCCGTATCGACCAGGGCCATCACGGTCCTCCTTCGAATTCCGGTCAGAATTCTATGCAGAATTGATGCCCATGTCAACGGGACGAGCGGACTCGGTGAGCGTGGGCAGTGTATCATGAGGGTGTTAGGGACGGCGAGCGTCATTCGGATCTGCTGGGCGATGCGCAAAACAGAAGAAAGGACCGGGCTTTGCGTTTTGCGCATCGCCCAGCCATAACGCCTAGCGACTCGGAGGTATCATCGCATGGAACGCATCATCACCGTACACGTCGAGAAACTGCCGGAGGGCGTCTACCTGGCTACCTCAGACGATGTCCAGGGGCTGGTGGCGCAAGGTCGCACCGCCGCGGAGACGCTGGAGATCGCCCGGGACGTCGCACGGAAGCTCATCGAAGCGCAGGACGAGCGGAAAGCCGCGCTGAACCTCCAGCCAATCGGCACGTCCTTCGACTATCCGCTCATTGTCGGCGAGTAAGGTGGGACGCCTCGCTGGCTTTCGATACCGTGAGGTCGTTCGCCGGCTCAAGATATTGGGGTTCACGTTCGACCGGCAGGCCGCGGACAGCCACGAGATCTGGTTCAATCAATCGACGAGTCGGTACACGACAATTCCCAATCACCCTAGCGATCTGCCTGAAGGGACGTTACGCGCTATTCTACG
>DATLRG010000455.1:0-2045 GCA_035534795.1 Chloroflexota bacterium | reverse complement strand
AATGTTCCACGCACCTCATCCAGCATGCCCTCCTTGAATCAAGTTTCATGAGGAGAGGAGGCAGGCGATGGAATGGTTACACGACCACGTGCGCCAACCCAAAGGCCCGGACTACGCCCAACGCGTCCTCGATCGCTACCGCCTTGGGATGAAGGCGCGCGGCGCGATCCGCGGCGTGCGGATTCTGACCGGTCCGGATAGCTGTCCTACCTGCCGGGTACACGCGGGGATCGTCTACCGGCTGGACGACGCACCTATCGTCCCCATCGCGGGATGCAGCCACCCCGGCGGCTGCCACTGCGCCTATAGCGCCGTGATGACCTACGAGGAGTGATCGGTTCGGCATGCCAGTGCTGGTGACGGGAGCCACGGGACTGCTTGGCAGCCACGTGGTCGATCTACTGGTGGAGCGTGGAGAGGCTGTACGCGCCCTCGTCCGCCCGGGCGAGGACGTGCAGCGCCTGCTCTGCTCCAACGTGGAGATCTGCCGGGGCGACCTCGGCGATGCCTCGTCGCTGAAGGCGGCAGTGAGCAGCGTCGATCGGGTACTGCACTGCGCGGCCAGGACTGGCCCATGGGGGCCGGCCGCCGACTATCAGGTCGCCAACGTGACCGGTCTGCGGAGCCTCCTCGACCACGCTCGAGCTGCCGGCGTCCAGCGCTTCGTTCACGTCAGCTCGGTCACCGTCCATGGGAATGACGTGCGCGGGACGGCCGATGAAACCGCTCCGTTCCGCGTCGAACCCAACCCCTACAGCCGCTCGAAGGTCCAGGGCGAGCGCATCGTTCGGCAGATGATCGAGAAAGAGGAGCTCCCTGTCACCGTCGTGCGGCCGGGGCTGATCTACGGCCCGCGCGACCGGTCGAGCTTTGGCCGCTTCGCGACGATGATCCGTCGTCGAACGATGGTCGTGATTGGGACCGGCCACAACCATCTGCCACTGGTCTACGTTCGTGACGTGGCGGAAGGTCTCCTGCGGGCGAGCGAAGTAGCCGACGCAGTGGGCCAGACGTATCTGCTCGTCAACGACGAACCGGTCACCCAGCACGACTATCTGGCAGCGATCGCGTCCGAGCTCGGCGTCCCGCCGCCCGCCATGCACGTGCCGTACCACCTGGCCCTGGGTCTGGGAACAGTTGCCGAGCTGCTGGGTCACCTGCAGCGCCGTGAGCATCCGCCGGCGCTCACCCGCTACGGTTTGCAAGTGCTCGGGGGTGAAAACCGCTTTCTGGTCGACCGGGCGCGTCGGGAGCTCGGCTTCTCGCCTCGGATCGATCTCGCTGAGGGCGTGCGTCGGAGCGTCGCCTGGTATCGGGCCGCGTGCGACGGCGTGGAAGGAGCATAGCATGGAGATTCTGGTGACCGGGGCGAACGGCCTCCTGGGGCGGCACCTGGTCGCGGCGCTGCAGGAACGCGGCGAGCGGGTGCGGGCGCTGGTCCTTCCCACGGAGGGTGCGACCTGGCTGCAGCAGCGGGGAGTCGCGGTCCACGTGGGCGACATCCGCTTCCCCGAGACCCTGCGCGAGCCGCTGCGGGGCGTCCAGGGCGCATTCCACCTGGCAGCCCTGATGGGGGTCTGGCGTCCGCTGGCGGACTATCGGGCGGTGAACGTTGCCGGGACAGAGAACGTTTGCCGGGCGGCCCTCGCCGCCGGCGTCTCCCGCCTCGTCCACGTCAGCTCCGCGATGGTCTACCGTTTGTGGGTGGGACAGCCCGTTGGTGAAGTGGCGACGTTGAGGCCGTTGCGGGAGCCGTACGCAATGAGCAAGGCAGAAGGCGACACGGTGGTGCAGCGCATGATCGTTCGCGATCGTCTCCCGGCAATCATCGTTCGGCCCGGCACGATGTTGGGGCCGGGCGATCGCTTGAACTTCGAGCGCGTGGCGGACCGGCTGCGGGCGGGTCGGGCGATCGTCATCGGGTCGGGGCGCAACGCGCTGCCGCTGGTCTACGTGACCGACGTCGTGCAGGGACTCCTGCGGGCCTTCGATCGGGACGGCGCGCTGGGTCAGGCCTACAACATTGGCAACGACCAGTTCCTGAC
>DATLRG010000454.1:0-2197 GCA_035534795.1 Chloroflexota bacterium | reverse complement strand
TCCACGGCGCGAACCGTCTGGGAGGCAACGGCGTCGCAGAGTCGACGGTCTTCGGAGCGCGCGCCGGCGACACGGCGGCAGAGTTGTGCCAGGACCGCGCGCTCGCACCACCCGACGAGTCCGCCGTCGAGCGGACGATCGCGGACGTTTTGGCGCCGCTCGGTCGCGCGAGTGGGGAGAGTCCTTTCAAGCTCCGGGAAGCGATCCAGAACCTGATGTGGGAACGCGTCGGCCTCGTCCGCGATGGCGAGGGTCTGGACGCGGCGGTCGATGCGCTCCAGGCATTGGAAGAGCGCGCAGGATCGCTCAAAGCGCCGGGCGGTCGGGTCTGGAATCTCACCTGGCAAGAGGCGATCAACGTCAGGAACCTGATTGTCGCGGCTCGGCTGACCGCGCTGGCAGCGCGCCACCGCCGCGAAAGCCGGGGCTCTCACTACCGCCGGGACCTGCCGACGCGAGACGACGACCGCTGGCTGGTGAACGTCCACCAGCGTTACGAGGACGGCGTCGAGCGCATCTGGGAGACGCCCGTCGCGCTGACGAGGCTGCGGCCCGAACAAGAGGCGGGCGCCCGATGAGGCTTCTCGACAGGAAAAGGCGTGAGGCCGCTGGTCGAACCGTCACCTTTCGGATCAAGCGGTTCGGCGGTGAGATCGGCGCCCGCTCGCTCTGGCAACGCTACGATCTGACCGTCCGACCGCGGATGAGCGTGCTCGACGCGCTCTTCGAAATCATGGAAGACCAGGACGGAACGCTCGGCTTCCGGTATTCCTGCCGTGCCGAGATGTGCGGCTCCTGTGGAATGGTGATCGACGGACGCGAGCGACTCGCCTGCGGCACCCGTCTCGACGCGCTGGGCCGGTCGGTCTCGATCGAGCCGCTGCGGAACCTGCCGGTGATCAAAGACCTCGTCGTCGATCTGGCCCCGTTCTACGAGAAGTACGCCGCGGTCACACCCTATTTCGTGGGTAGCGGGGCCGGCGAGCCCGCGGTGATCCCCCCGAGCTCCGTCATTCGCACGATGATCGATCAGCAGCTCGGCTGCATTACCTGCGGCGCCTGCTTTTCCGCCTGCCCAATCGTCGCGGCAAGCACGAGCTACCTGGGACCGGCCGCGCTCAACCGCGCGTTCAGTCTGATCGCCGACAGCCGCGATACGGCCGGCGCGGAGCGACTCGCGCGCCTGGTCGGCGACGACGGCATCTTTTCCTGCCGCGACGTCTCGAACTGTGTCGAGGTCTGCCCGGTCCAGATCGAGCCACTGGCGGCGATCCAGCGCCTGCGCAAGCGCGTCGTCGGGGGACTACTCGCCTGATGAACGCTATCGCTCCACCAAATCGACCGCGTCTCACCTTCGCGACCGCGTCGTGGTACTTTCTGCGGGCCTCCGGCGTCGCAATGCTCGTGCTCGTCCTCGGACACCTCTTCATCATGCACTACCTGAACGTGCCCTCGCGGACCGATACCGCGTTCGTCGCGCGTCGCTGGCTGAGTCTGTTCTGGCTCGGCTTCGACTGGCTGCTCCTGCTGACGGCGCTGCTCCACGGACTGGCCGGGCTTCAGACCGTCGCTCGGGACTACCTGCACGCCGAGCCGGCACGGGCCCTCGCCAACCGTGCGATCCTCGCCCTGGCGGTCGTCTTCATCGCCATCGGCACGGCGGCGATCCTGACGTTCGTTCCCGGGCGGTCGGCCGCGGTCGATGCCGCGGCGTTGCGTTACGCCTGGATCGGCACGGTTTTGATCGGCCTGCTGTCCGCGCTCGCGACCGTGACGTACCTGGGCGCGCTGCTCCTCGTGCTGTACCTGGCCTACCACTGGCTCCGGCAGATCCCGTTCGGGCGGTGGTCTCTCCGTGGGCAGTGGGCCTGGGGGCTGCACCGGCTGACCGGTCTTGGCATCCTTGGGTTCCTGTTGATTCACGTCCTGGACATCACGCTGCTGCCCATCGCGCCCGCGGTCTACGACCGGACGATCGCGAGCTACGCCAACCCCTACCTGATGCCGATGGAAATCGCGCTCGTCGCCGCGGTGCTGTATCATGCGTTGAACGGCAGCCGGCTCATCGCGACCGAGATCTGGGACCGCCGCGCCCGCAAGATCCAGGGTCGGCTGATCCTGGCGGTTCTCGCCTCGACCGCCGTGCTGGTCCTGCCGAGCATCGTCGTCTTGCTTCGCCAATAGAACGTCGCGGGGG
>DATLRG010000453.1:0-3610 GCA_035534795.1 Chloroflexota bacterium | reverse complement strand
TGGAGCATTTGCGCAGCCAAATCTCCACCAACGCACACCTCACAAACACGCTGCAGGGAGTGACGGAACGTGGTAGCATCAGCGTCGCTCGCACGGCCCAGGGAAGTCAGGTGAGGACACGACAATCGCTGGGTGGAGTCGAAGCCAAATCAGGCGCCGAAGGTGGATTGTGATCGCGAAGCTCGGACAACGCGGCCTCTTCTCTCTTTTACTGGCAGCCTCTCTGATCGCGGCCGGTGGCGCGCTTTCGGCTTCGGCCACGACGAAGCCACCGGTGGTACACGCGCTCAGCGCAGCGGCTCAGTGAACCACGACCGGGCCATACGCGGACGATGCGACGGCCGTCGCCGTCTCGCCCGGCTTCGTCGGCGACCACATCGTTTTCTTAGGTGTCTCGTACGTCGTCAATCCCGCCTCGACCACCTCTCAGCCGACAGCGGCGACCCTTCGCTCGACCGATGGCGGCAATACCTGGAGCACCGTTTGGTCAAACGTCGCGCCGCAGGGGACGAATTTCAACTGGCTCAACCAGATCGTCGTCTCCCCCACCTTTGGCTCCGACCACACCGCGTTCGCACTCTGGTCGGGGGCAGGCGGCAGTGGCGTCATCCGAAGCACCGACGGTGGCGGCAGCTTCCAGACGCTGAGTGTCGGTAGCGCCCAGTTCGCCGACACCTCGAAGACGCTTTCGGTCTCGCCGGACTTCGCGACCAATCACACCGTCGCCGTTACCGACGACAGTGGCACATCCGCGACGAGCTACCTCTCAACGGACAGCGGGAATACCTGGAACACGGTCGCTCCGACGGGGCTGGATATCTGTCACGACTCGCTCACCGGCGGCGGTTTCTTACTCGTGCTCGGCAATGGGCAGCTCGCCGATTACATTCCCAATGCGAGCGCGATCTGCTCCAATAACAGTGATCAACTCTTCGCCTTTTCATCCGACAACGGGACAAACTGGTCCGCTCGCGGCGACATCCAGGCCGCGGTCGGCGGAAACAACTTCGACACCCAGCACAGCCGGCTGGACGCGGCGCCGGACGGCAGCGTCATTCTTTACACCGACCAGTATGGCAACGCGGTGCGCAGCACCGACGGCGGGAACACGTGGAAGGATCTGATCGGCACGAGCAGCGGGCTCGGCAACGACGCGCCGGTCGGTGCCGCATCGAGCACCGGTCCCTACTACACCTTCCAATTTCAGACCGCTTCGAGTGTGTACGCGATCCACGAGTGGTTCAAGGCTCCGCCCGAGATCTTCCAAAGCGCCGACGGCGGGGCGACCTGGACCGTTCCCTGGAAAGCGAGCGGCGCGATCGACCTCCACGGGGTGGCCGGCGCCGCACCGAGCACGCTGTTTTTCGCCGGCGGGACGATGGGGCTCCAGCGGTCGAGCAACCTCGGCGGCACCTGGCAGTCGATCGGCACCTTCGCGCCCCAGGTGAGCGCGGTGGCCCTGTCGCCGAATTACGCGACAGATCACACCGTGTTCACCGTTAGCTTCCCGAGCGGAACGGTCAGCACCGGCGGTCAGGACACGGGCGGCTTTGGAATCTACCGTTCGACCAATAGCGGAACGACCTGGAGCGAGCCGGAAGCTCCCAACCTGACCACTAGCTTCCAGTTTGGCGACGTCTACTCGACGTCGCTCCAGGGTGGACTGTCGCTCGCCGCTTCACCCGCCTTTGCAGCCGATCACACCATTTTCGAGGGCGACCGGATCGGGACCGTCGTGTCCTCGCACGATGGGGGTGTGACCTGGACGTCGTTGCCGATCAGCAACCAGGCAGGGTGGTATATCAATGCACTGACGATCTCCCCCCGCTTCGCGAGCGATCACGCCGTGTACGCCGGGCTCGGCAACCTTGGCTTCGGGGTGGTTCGGAGCGCCGACGGCGGGCAGACCTGGACATCGGAGGTGCCGAAGGACCGGTTTAATGAGATCACGCAGGCCGAGACCTGGACTGTCGCCGTCTCACCGGAAGCGAGCGGGCTGATGGACCTGGCGATGGGGGTTGGCGATCTCTATCTCGCCCGCGACAATCTCAGCAGCACGGCAGCGCCGGAGTGGATCGACACCGGCCTGACCTCGGCGCGTGCTATTGCGATGTCCCCGAGCTACCAGACCGATTGCACGATGTACGCGTCGATGTGGGGCGGCCCCTCGGGCATTAGCAACACCCTCGACGACGGGGTCTACGTCAGCACAGACGCGTGTGCGGCCAATCCGCCCGCGACCATCATCTGGACGGAGCTAACCCGTGCAATCATCGCGAACAGTCAGGCTGTTCGTGACTTCGACACAATCGTCCTGTCACCGAGCTTCGCGAGCGATCACACGATGTTTATAGGCTCGTACGCGTCGGGCGTGTACGTGTCCGCCGACGGAGGCCAGACCTGGGCGCCGTTCAACACCGGCCTGGGGAACCAGCGAGTGTACACGCTCGCGATCGCCGAGACCGGCGCGCAGTCCGGTGTCCTCTTCGCGGCGACGGATGCGGGGATCTGGCAGACGCCGGTTCAGTTGGTCCCCTCTTCGCTGCCTCCGCCGTCGGGCGGCTTCCACGTCTATCTACCGGCGGTGTTCCGGAATTGAGTCGGCCAGCGCAGCCAGCTGGAGTCGAAGCGGCGCGGCGTCGTTCGTGATAAACTGGCCGCGCAATTCTGTCATCACGCGCGGGTGATCAGCGCAGGATTTTCTGCGCTGATCACCCGCGCGTGAGAATTACTAACGAGGTGAGGAATGCCGCGCGTCAATCGGGCGATCGAGCTGTTGGAACAAGGGCAGCCCATCTACTACACCGGTCCGGCGGAACGGAGCTTCGAGGGCGGGGTCAAGGCCGCGAAGACCTGGGCCGACTACATTGCCTACGACGTCGAGCACGCCCCCTTCGACATCAGCCGGCTCCACGACTTTATGCGGGGTCTGGTCGAAGGCGGTCCGACGCGCAGCGGGCATCGGACGCCGGCCGTGATCGTGACGCTCCCGATGAACGGCAGCGACGTACACTCCGTCGACGCGAACGCCTGGATGATCAAACAGGTGCTCGCGGCCGGCGTTCACGGACTCATGCTCGTCCACGCCGAGTCGTCGGACGCGGTGCGCGCCTATGTGCAGCACGCCCGCTACCCGTTCAATCGGAGTAGGGTTGGCGAGGGACTGGAGGAAGGGCGGCGCGGCGGTGGGGGACAGGGTTCGGCCGCGGCGATCTGGGGCGTGCCGGTGCGCGAGTACCTCGATCTCGCCGACCCGTGGCCGCTCAACCCGAAAGGCGAGCTGCTGCTGGGCCTGAAGATCGAGAACAAGCGCGCGCTGGCACACGCCGAGGCGAGCACGGAGGTCCCGGGCATCGGCTTCGCCGAATGGGGACCGGGCGACATGGGGATGTCGCTTGGCTTCCCAGACAATCACGACGAGCCGTATCCCGCCGAGATGCAGGCGGCTCGGGCGAAGGTGCTCGCGGCGTGCAAGGCGGCGAACATCGCTTTCTTGAACAGCATCCGGCCGGACAACGTGGTCGAGATGATCAAGGAAGGCGTGAAGATTGGCGCGGCAGGACGCGGTGGTGAGGAAGCCGCCGAGGCCGGGCGCAAGTTCACCAAGCGC
>DATLRG010000452.1:0-3009 GCA_035534795.1 Chloroflexota bacterium | reverse complement strand
ATCCAGCCGCCGGCCACGACGCAGACCGCGCTCAACAGGAGTCCAAGCCGCCAGTCCACCCGCGACAGTAAAGCCAGAACGCCGACGAGCAGTACGACGTTGCCGACGATCTGGACGACGAAACTGGCGAAGAAGTTGGAGAGCGCCGACACGTCGCCATCGACGCGCTCGATCAGTTCACCGGGCTGGTGCGTCTGGTGAAAGGCGAGGTCGAGCGCGAGGCAGTGCTCCATCAGGTCGGCCCGCAGGGCGTTGGTGGCGAGCCAGCCGACGTTCTCGGCGACGTACCCTTCCGCGACCGACACGCCCTGGATCAGCAGCGCGACCACCAGGAATTCGATTGCCGTCGCCGTGAGCGCCTCGACCGGGACGCCGACCTGGGCCCCGTCGATGAATGATCTGGCAATCCAGGGATTCAGGAGCTGGAGGCCGACGTTGGCGACCAGGAAAAAGGCGAGGAGAAGCAACCCCGGCCAGACCGGCCGGAGATAGCGCAGGAGCAGCCGCCGGTAGGCGGTCAGAGATGAATCAAGCAACCGTTACGTCCTTCACAGCTATCCGCAATGGGAATGAGCCAGCGCAGGGGGTGCGCTTCGGGGACGAACGGGACGGGGACCGGAACGGGAGAGGAACCCAGAATATAGAAGAAGGACCGGAACTTCTCGTTACTTACTTCTATATTCTGGATTCCCGTACGTCCGACTCAGTTCGCGGCGAAGGCACCCCGGTCGGATGTCGTCGTGAAGTTGAAGACTGCCATTGAAGGCCTCCCAGTTTGACGCGAGGAATGTTATCAAATACTGATGGCTGCATCATAGCGAACCCAGAGGAGGGCGTCAAGGGAACAAGGGCTTTGCTATCCTAAAGTCGTGCCGGGTTGGAGGTGACGAGGGAGAACGCGGCGGGGAGGTTGCCATCAGAGGAACGGCGTGCCTGGGCGAGATTGGTGAATCCGCACCAGCGGAGCAGGCCAATCACGAGATTGTTCAGAATCGCCATCACCCGCCCCGCCTGGCCGACCGTCAGGCGTGTGGCATCCTCGCGAAAGGTGACATCGCGCCGATAATGCAGTCCATTCTCGATCCCCCAGTAGCCGCGCACCAGCAGGAGTAAGCGCCGAGGATCGGCCTTGGTCGGATGCAAGCTGGTCAGTCCGTGGACGATCTCCCGCGACATGGCGCCGGTCTTCCGGTTGAGTCGCTCGCGCTCGATCTGGAACACCTGCGTCAGGTCGGGCCAGTCGCTGGAGCCGTTGAGCGCGCTGCTCACGGTTGGATGGGTGTGGGTGTTTTGCAACCGCTTCACTATCCAAACGAGGCCTCGACCGCACCTATTGGTCGAGAACGGTCGCCTCGTCTCGGACCACACGAACGACCGATTAGCTCGATTTATCCTTGACCGCTGCCTTTAGGAAAGCCCTGAGAACCAATTCCCGAGCCTTGACTCGGCGTTCCCTCACGCCGTAGACTTACCACTGCTGTGAATGCAATATCCAGCGCATCGTGTAGGCGTACCAAATCTGCGTTTGGTCACTTTGACGGTCCAGGTTTGGCGATGGCGCCACGCGACAGGGGAGGCGTGATGTCTGCTAGATCCTTTACGCGCCGCTCGATCTTGAAGGGGTCTGCCGCGCTCGCCGCGAGCGTGCTCGCCGCGGGCGTTGCCCCGGCGTGCAGCAGCCTTCCCGGCGGCGGAGGCGGCGGCACGACGACGGTCAACTTCTGGTGGGTCCAGCAGTTCACCGGCGTCACGGGGAAAGAGGACCCGAAAACGGCGAAGCCGACTGACTACGTCAACTGGGTGTTGCCTCAGTTCTACAAGGCCCATCCCAACGTCAAGGTCAACGCCCAGGTCCTCGCCTTCAACGACATGCGCCCGAAGCTCGGCACCGCCGCCGCCTCGGGGTCCGGCGCGCCGGACATCTTTTACGAGTCGGCGAGCAACCTGCGCAAGTACGCCTTCCTGGGCGTGCTCGAGCCGGTCGATCCATACATCAGCGCCGACGACTTGAAGGACATCCTGCCGCTCTTCGTCACCCAAATGACGGTGCAGGGCAAAAAATACTTCTGGCCCCTCTTCACCGGCGGTACCGCTCTGGTGGCGAATCGCAAGGTTTTCCAGGACATGGGCGCCGACAACCTGCGTCCGACGAGCGCCGACCGGACCTGGACGTTCGAGCAGTTCCAGCAGGCCGCCGCGGCCGTGACGAAGGATGGGCATTACGCCTGGGGCCTCGGGCTCGCTGACCAGCCCGGCGACTACCACATTCACGCGTTTCCCTGGGGCATGGGTGCGCACATCTTCAGCGACGACGGCTCGAAGTACACCTTCAACTCGCCGGAAGCCGCCGCCGGGATCCAGGTTCTCGCCGACATGGAGCTGCAGAGCAAGGAGCTCGTCCCAGGAACAGCGGGCGTGACCTGGGCGGACCTCCAGCAGCTCTTCCTCCAAGGGAAGGTCGCGTTCCTCGCCGGCTCGCTCGGGACCGAGAACGCGATCAAAGGCGCGATGAAGTCCGGCAACATTCCGGCCGATTCGATCGACCTCTATCCGATGGCCTATCCGTCGAAGCCCCCAATTCCACCGCAGCACTACAGCGAGGCGGGTGGGCTGGCGATCTGGCACAACACGAACAAGGACCACGTGGACGCCGCGATGGCGCTCGGGCAGTTCATGTCGAGCACCGAGCAGGACAAGCACCTCGCGATGGCCATGCAGACGCCTCCGTCGCGCGCCTCGGTCGGTGACATCTTCGCCGACGACCCCTTCAACCAGTACGTCGCGAAGGCGGCGCAGAAATGGGGGAACATCGACGTCTTGCAACTCGGCTACTACGACCTCCGCCAGGTGACGCTGCCGATGTATCAATCGATCATGTCCGGCAAGGCAGCTGTCCAGCAGGCGCTCGGTGTGTCGGTCGGACCCGCCCAGCAGATTATCGACAAGCTGCGCGCCGGCCACTAAACTGAGCCCACGGTGAAAACTGTCAGGGTGTGCTGGATCTGCGAG
>DATLRG010000451.1:0-8612 GCA_035534795.1 Chloroflexota bacterium | reverse complement strand
CCACCGCAGCCCTGGAGGCGGCGATCGCCGAGGCGCTCTCCCTGGTGACGGCAGAGCATGCCCGCGCGTGGTTCACCCATTGTGGCTACCGCTTCCTTGCTCAATCCTTGTGCAACCGGCTCTAAAGTCCCCGGGACGGGGGCACCGGGCATCCCGGGGACTTCAGTCCCCTCGTCCCTTCGCCTGCCTTTCAAGGCAGCGACGAAGGTTTGTAAACAGAACCTGGCCCCACCCTGGCGCAGTTCTTGTGACTCGCGTCGGCGTGAACCGACCACCCACGGGTGCGACCCCGTCGCCAGATTCCACCGTTGCCGACAATCTCTACGCCCTCTTCGCCCCGCGCTCCGTTGCGGTCGTCGGGGCGTCGCGGGAGCGGACCAAGCTGGGCTACCTCGTCCTGCGCAACGTGAAGACGTCCGGCTTCCCCGGGCCCATCTACCCGGTCAACCCCACAGCGAAGACCATCGCTGGCCTGCGCGCGTTTCCGGCGGTCACGGCGATTCCGGGGTCGGTCGATCTGGCCGTCGTGGTGGTGCCAGAACCGGTGGTACTGTCGGTGATCCAGGACTGTGCGACCAAGCGCGTGCGCGCGGCCATCGTCATCACGGCCGGGTTCCGCGAGGCCGGGCCGGCCGGCGCCCGGGCCGAGCGAGAGATCGTCGAGGTGGCCAGATCGGTCGGGATGCGGATTCTCGGGCCGAACTGCCTCGGGATCATCGACACGACGACACCGCTGAACGCATCCTTCGCCCGGCGCATGCCCGAGCCGAACGGAATCGCCTTTATGTCGCAGTCGGGCGCGCTGGGAACGGCGATCCTCGACTGGGCCGCGGCGCGCGAGGTTGGCTTCAGCAAGTTCGCCAGCCTCGGCAACGAGGCCGACGTCGCCGAGAGCGACCTGCTCCAGCTCTGGCAGCACGACGAGACCGTCCGCGTGATCGCCGCCTACCTCGAAGGCATCCCGGACGGCGGGCGGTTTCGCCACGTGGCAACCGCGGCGACGCACCGGCGACCGGTGATCGCGCTGAAGGCGGGCCGAACCGAGGCCGGATCACGCGCCGTCGCGTCGCACACCGGTGCGCTGGCCGGGTCGGATGCCGCCTACTCGGCAGCGTTTCGGCAGTCCGGCGTGCTGCGCGCCAACACCCTGGAAGAGCTCTTCGACGCGTCGCTCGCGTTCTCGTTGCAGCCGCTGCCGCGCGGTCGCGAGCTGACGATCGTCACCAACGCGGGCGGACCGGCCATCGTCGCCACCGACGCCGCCGTCGCCGCCGGCTGGAAACTGACGAAACTCAGCGCGGCTACGACCAACCGCCTGCGTCAGCGCCTTCCACCGGCCGCGAGCGTGGCCAACCCGATCGACGTGCTCGGCGACGCGGGTCCGGACCTCTACCAGCTCGCGATCGACGTTGCCCTCCGCGACCCGCGTGGCGACGCGCTGCTGGTGATCCTGACTCCGCAATTGAAGACAAACGCGCCGGCCACGGCGCGAGCCGTCGTCGAAGCCCGCGGCCAGACCGATCGGCCGATTCTGGCCTGCTTCATGGGCAGCCTCGGCGTGAAGCGCGGCGTCGCGGCGCTACGCGACGGCGGCATCCCGAACTACCCGTTTCCCGAGCGCGCCATCGCCGCGTTGGACGCGATGGCCAGCTACGCGGCGTGGCGCCATCAGCCCACCGGCCAGCCGCGCCGATTCGCGGTCGACCGTGGCGCCGTGGCCGATCAGCTCCAGAGGGTCCGTGCGGCGGGCCAAACACGCCTGGACAGCTTCGACGCGGCACGGGTCGTCGCGGCGTACGGCATTCCCACGCCGCGAGGGGTGCTCGCGCGAGACGCCGAGGAGGCGGTCAGCGCGGCCGAGCAGATCGGCTTTCCCGTGGTCCTCAAAGTCGTCTCGCCCGAGATTCTGCACAAATCCGACGTCGGCGGGGTGCGGCTGGGACTGACCGCCGCCGATCACGTCCGCCGCGCCTACCAGGAGATCTGTTCCTCCGTCGCTCGTCGTGCGCCTGCTGCTCACGTCGAGGGCATCGCCGTCTGGGCGACGGCGCCACCGGGCGTCGAAACGATCGTCGGCCTCGGCGTCGATCCAACCTTCGGCCACCTCGTGCTGTTCGGTCTGGGGGGCATCTACGTCGAAATTCTCAAAGACGTCAGCTTCCGCGTGGTCCCGATCACTCCGGTCGATGCCGCGGCCATGCTACGCGAGATTCGCACCTTTCCGATCCTGACCGGGGTTCGCGGCCAACCGCCGTCGGACCTGGACGCCATTGCCGAGATCCTCGAACGCACGTCGCAGCTCGCGACCGACTTCCCTCAGATTCGCGAGCTCGACCTCAATCCGCTGATTGTCTACCAGGCAGGCCAGGGAGCGCTGGCAGTGGACGTGCGGCTCAGCCTGTCGGTATAATCAGGGTAGGAAACTATCTCAAAGCTGTTGTTTGGGCGCCCGAGGGGTGCCCAAACAACAGCTTTGAGATAGTTTCTAAAAGCTCCCCCGGCGCCAGGAGGGTACTTCTCGACATGGCATTTACCACCATCGCGATTGAAAAAGTCCACGCCCGGGAGATTCTCGACTCCCGCGGCAACCCGACGCTCGCCGTCGACGTGACACTGGTGGATGGGACCGTCGGCGAGACGTCGGTGCCCTCCGGCGCCTCCACCGGCGCCCACGAGGCGCTCGAGCTGCGCGATCGGACCGCTCAGCGGTACGGCGGGATGGGCGTGATGACCGCCGTCGACAACGTCAACACCATCATCGGCCCGGCCCTCGCGGGAATGTCGGCGCTCGATCAGGAGCAGCTCGACCACGCCATGATCGAGCTCGACGGCACGCCGAACAAGTCGCGCCTCGGCGCCAACGCGATCCTCGGGGCATCCGTCGCGGCGGCCCACGCCGCGGCGAACTACCTGGGCGTCCCGTTGTTTCGCTACGTCGGCGGCGCCGCCGCGCACGTGCTGCCCGTCCCGATGATGAACGTTCTCAACGGCGGCCGCCACGCGGCGGGTTCGACCGACTTCCAGGAATTCATGGTCATGCCCGTCGGCTTCTCGGACTATCGTGAGGCGCTGCGCGCCGGCGTCGAGATTTTCCACGCGCTCGGCAACATTCTGCACGATCGCGGATTAGCCACGACGGTCGGCGACGAGGGCGGCTATGCCCCCAGGCTGAGCTCGAACGAGGCGGCGGTCGACCTGCTGGTCCAGGCGATCGATCAGGCCGGCTACCGCCCGGGTGTCCAGGTGTACGTGGCGGTGGACCCCGCGGCCACCGAGTTCTACAAGGATGGCAAGTACGTCCTGGCGCGCGAAGGGAGAACGCTGACCGCGCCCGAGCTGATCGACCTCTACGAGCAGTGGGTCAACAGGTACCCGATCATCTCGATCGAAGACGGTCTCGCCGAGGACGACTGGGACGGCTGGAAGCTGCTCCACCAGCGGCTGGACGGCCGGGTCCAGCTCGTCGGCGACGACATCTTCGTCACGAACCCCGAGCGGATCGAGCGGGGCATCCGCGAGAACGTCGCCAACGCCGTGTTGATCAAGCTGAACCAGGTAGGGACGCTCAGCGAGACCCTCGCCGCGATGCAGCTCACCAATCGCGCCGCCTGGGCCGCGGTGGTCTCACACCGTTCCGGGGAGACCTGCGATACCACCATCGCTCACCTGGCCGTCGCGACGAACGCCGGCCAGATCAAGACCGGGGCGCCGGACCGGGGCGAGCGCGTCGCCAAGTACAACGAGCTGCTGCGTATCGCGGACGAGCTGGGGCCGGTGGCCGTCTATCCCGGCCAGGGCGCTTTCTTCAACCTGCACCGTTCCTGGTAGCCGCATTCTCCTGTCTGTTCGCGTGTTATAATACCGTACAGGTCTTTTTTCGGGCATCCCAGGAGGCAAATAAAATTAGTGACCAGATCCGCGTCGGGATTAACGGTTTCGGGCGCATCGGACGGCAGTCGCTAAAGGCGATTCTCGATCGTCACTCCGACACGCTGGATGTCGTGGCAGTGAACGATCTCGCGGACCCGCGGACGAGCGCTCATCTTCTGGCCTACGATACCAATTACGGCCGCTTTCCCGGTGAAATTTCCTTCGAAGACAGCACTCTGGTCGTCAACGGCCACCAGATCAAGGTCCTGGCCGAGCGCGATCCGGCGGCGATTCCCTGGGGCGCGCTGGGCGCCGACATCGTGATCGAGTCGAGCGGCGTGTTCACGGACGCGGTCAAGGCGTGCGCGCACGTGCGCGGTGGCGCCAAGAAGGTGATCATCACCGCGCCCGCCACCGGCGAAGACGTCACCATCGTCCTCGGCGTCAACGAGCGCACCTACGATCCAGAACACCACCACATCCTGTCGAACGCGTCCTGCACGACCAACGCCCTTGCCCCGATTGCCAAGGTGATCCACGACGAGTTCGGCATCGTCAAGGGCTTGATGACGACGGTCCACTCGTACACCAACGATCAGAAAATTCTCGATCAGGTCCACAAAGACCTGCGGCGCGCCCGCGCGGGAGCCATGAACATCATTCCCACCTCGACCGGCGCCGCCCGCGCCGTCGCCCTGGTGATTCCCGAGCTGAAGGGACGGTTCCACGGCCTGGCCTTGCGGGTGCCGACGAGCACCGTCTCGATCATCGACTTTGTCGCCGAGACCGAGAAGCCGGCCACCGTTGACAGCGTCAACGACGCGCTGCGGTTCGCCTCCGAAGGGCACCTGCGCGGCATTCTCGAGCTGTCAGACGAGCCGCTGGTGTCGTCGGACTTCAAGGGCAGCACCGCCAGCTCGATCGTCGATACCCAGATGACCATGGCCATCGGCGGCAACATGGTGAAGGTGATGAGCTGGTACGACAACGAGTGGGGCTATAGCTGCCGTGTCGCCGACCTGGCCGCGTACGTAGCGCAGTGCGGGATCGGGTGAGCATCAACTCCCACAAGAAAACCGTTGCCGACGTGCCCGTCGATGGGCGCCGCGTCCTCGTGCGCGTCGACTTCAACGTGCCGATGGATTCGGCCGGCCACATCCTCGACGACCGACGCGTTCGGGAGTCCCTCCCGACGATCGAGTACCTGATCGGCCACGGCGCGGCGGTGATTCTGGTCGCGCACCTTGGGCGGCCCGGCGGCCAACCAAATCAGAAGTATAGCTTGCGCCCCGTGGCCGTGCGGCTCGCGGAGCTCCTCGGGCAGCCGGTCCGGTTCGTGCCGGAGACGGTGGGTCCGGTGGCCGAAGCGGCAGCGCAGCAGCTTCTGCCCGGGCAGGTGGCGCTCCTGGAGAACCTGCGCTTCTACCCGGGCGAGGAACAGAACGACCCGGGCTTCGCCGAACAGTTGGCCAGGCTGGCCGAGCTGTACGTCGACGACGCCTTCGGCGCCGTTCATCGCGCCCACGCCTCCACCGTGGGCGTCACGCGCTTCTTGCCCGCCGTCAGCGGCTTGTTGATGGAAAAGGAGCTGCAAACACTCGGCAAGGCGCTCGAATCGCCGCGTCGCCCGCTCGTCGCGATTATCGGCGGAGCGAAGATCTCGTCGAAAATCGACGTCCTGAACAGCCTGCTGCCGCGCGTCGATCGACTGCTCGTCGGCGGCGGCATGGCCAATACTTTTCTGAAGGCCCAGGGTTACGAGGTGGGTCGCTCGCTCGTCGAGCCCGACCGCGTCCCGATCGCTCAACAGATCATCGCGGTCGCCGGCTCCAAGCTCGCTCTGCCGGTCGACGCGGTCGTCGCGACCGAGCCTCAGCCGACCGCGCTACCAACGGTCGCCTCGATCGACCAGATTCCGCCGGACCAGATGATCCTGGACGTCGGTCCAAAGACCGTCGAGGCTTTCGCCGGAATCGTCGACGGCGCCGGCACCGTGATCTGGAACGGGCCGCTCGGCGTGGCGGAGATTCCAACGTTCGCCGAGGGAACACTCGGCGTCGCCCGTGCCCTGGCGCAGTCCTCGGCGACGAGCATCGTCGGCGGAGGAGATCTGGTTGGGGTACTCGAACAACTTGGCGTCGCCAATCAGATGTCCTTCGTGTCGACCGGTGGAGGCGCGTCGCTCGAGTTCCTGGAAGGCAAGGTGCTGCCCGGCGTCGCCGCACTCGAGGATAGATGATGCGCGTTCCGTTGATCGCCGGCAACTGGAAGATGCACACGACCGTGGACGAGGCAATCGCCCTGGTCGAGCAGATGCGGCCGCGCCTGGAGCAGGTCGGCGGCGTCGAGCAAGTGCTCTGCCCGCCTTTCGTCTCGCTTGCTGCCCTGCACCGCCTGCTCGAGGCCAGTCCGATCCAGGTCGGCGCGCAGAACGTGTACTGGGAAGAGCAGGGCGCCTACACCGGCGAGATCTCTCCCCTCATGCTGGCGCCGCTGTGCCGCTACGTCATCGTTGGGCACAGCGAGCGCCGTCAGTACTTTGGCGCGACCGACGAGACGGTCAACCGGCAGATTCGGGCGATCGTCCCGCATCGTCTCGCGCCAATCATGTGCGTCGGCGAGAGCCCGCGGGAGAAGGAGGCCGGACTGACCGCGCAGGTCGTCGAACGACAGGTGCGCGGCGGACTAGCCGGCTTCGCCTCCTGCCCGGGCCTGGTCGTGGCCTACGAGCCAGTCTGGGCCATCGGCACGGGCCGGGCGGCCAACGGCGACGACGCCGCGCTGGTCGGCGGCCAGATCCGACGCATTCTCGTGGGTACGTTTGGTGCAGGCGTTGCCAGCAGCACTAGAATCTTGTACGGTGGCAGCGTCACAGGAGCGAACATCCGCGAGTTCGTCAAGCAGGAGGAGATCGATGGAGCGCTCGTCGGCGGCGCAAGCCTCCGCCCCGACGACTTCGTCGCCATTGTCCAGGCGACCGCTTCCTCCAAACACTCCCCCACGATCTAACAGAGCGAGGACGCTGAATGGCTACGGTGCAAGAATCCCTTTATGCTTTTCCCCTGGCCGCATCCCCCGAGGCAGTCGAATGGCAGGGCGAGTCGATCGGACGATCCAACGCCATCACCCGAACGAAGTCGCGCACGAAGGTCCACGATAAAGTCGTCGACCGGACCCCGGGGCGGCGCGAGCATCTGGTGAACGCCGCGATTGCCCACATCGTCCAGAACGCTGGCCGGGAGCCGATCTTTCTCCACGACGTGGTCATTCACGGCATCCGCGTGCGGGCCATCACCAACAGCGAGCACCTGATCACCTTCTGGCGCCAGAACTGGTACAGCCCGGAGGAATGGGGCCAGACGACCGGCAACGCCGCGCCGGCGGAGCCGCGCGTCGTCGTCTACGCGCTTGGCGGAGTTGCCGCCGAACCCGAGGCCGCCTACTACAGTCGCGCGACCAGCACGGTCATTTTCTTCAACACGTCGTACTACGGCCAGTTGAAGAGTTGGGTCCTCGGCGCGGTTGGGCGCGTCCTGGCCGCCGATTACGGGATTCACTCGATCCACGGCGCCTGCGTCGAACGCGACGGCAACGGCGTTCTCTACATCGCGCCGACCGGCACCGGTAAGAGCACCAGCAGCTATGGCCTGATGACCTATCCGCGGACGCGGTTTCACTCCGACGACTGGGTCTACGTGCGCTACGCCCGCACCACCCGCGACGGTCGGCCACTCGTGCCGATCGAGATCGAGACCAACCGCTTGGAGATCGTCCGTGGCTACCGCTGCAACCGCTGGTTAGACAATCACCCCGCTGAACGCGGCACCGCCCGCTGCCTAGATCTCGCCAACGAGGAGGTCACGGTCGATCTCGACCAGTTCGATCGCGCTCGTCCGGTCGAGGCCTACGCGTACACCTCGGAGAAGGTGTCCTACCTGCGGACCAATCTGGTCGAGACCTTTCCGGACGCCGCCGATGCGATTCTCGGGTCCCACCTCGAGAACGTCCCCTCGCCAACGCCGGCGTTCCAGCGGGCGAACGCCGGGACGGTCGAGAGCATCGTCGACGCGTTACGTACCAGCGACCATCCTGGCGTACGCCAGGGCCTCGGCAGGCTGCCGACAGACCGGCTTCGGCGGATCGTCTCGTCGCTCTTCGCCTTCGACAACGCGCGGGCGATGCTCGACATCGGCGAGGTTTTCGAGCGGTCGCGGGTGTTTCTCAATCCAATGGAGCCGGTGCGCCTGACGACGGTCTTCCTGCTCAAGCGCACGCCCGCTGATCCTATCGTCTTGAAAGTCCTCCCGCTCGACCATTTCATGGACCGCCTGCTGGTTGGACAGACCCCCGACGGCAAGCGCGAGATTGCCTACAACGCCTACCGAGCGGTCGACGAAGACGCCGAGAAACAGACCATGCAGGCCCTGGAAGCGCGGGCCCAGCCGACCGTTCAGTCGCTCTATCAACTCTTCGAGCAGACCGAGGATGCCCCGGAATCGCTACGCGAGGAATTCGCGTTGTTCCGCGAGATGCACCGCGCCACTGTCTGCTACGACCTCAATACGACCCTGCAGCAGGACCCGCGGGTGGCGAGCAAGAAGGAAGCGGTTCGCCTGACTTTGCAGTTGATCGTGCGCGGCGTCGAGAACCGCTCGCGCGATCTCTGCTTGACGCTCGACGATTACCGGGCGCAGATTCGCGGCTAAGAGGGTGTGTGGGAAGGGGCAGGAGGCGAGAGATTT
>DATLRG010000450.1:0-7110 GCA_035534795.1 Chloroflexota bacterium | reverse complement strand
GCACCGACCACCTGATTCAGATGTTCCCGTTCGGATTTTGGTACGATGCGATGCTAACGCTGGCCTCGCGTGTTCTACTAGTAACGCTCTGTCTGGGGGCGTGCGGCGTCATCCTTGGTCGCTTCGAGCGGAGGCGTGTATGAGACTATCGTGGTTGCACCGGGGCAGCTTCACGCTGGGTTTCCTCACTCAACCGACAATGCTGGCCGCGCCGGGTTGGCCAGATCGCAGGGCCATCGCCGGGATCCTGCACCGGCCCGCGACGCGGCTGCGCGAGCAGGAGGCGAAGAGGACTCTGGCGCTGACCGTCCTGGGCCTGGCGCTTGGCGTGTTTCTCGTGGCACAGTGGCAAAGTCCGCCGGCGAGCACCGCGGACGACCCTGCCTCGCGCGACGCCGCCATCCACCGAACGATCGATCGGCTCGAAACCGAGCAGGTCCAATTGAAGAAGCAGATTTCTGACCTGCGTGCAAAGACGACGCCGGAACAACAGCAGATCACCGCGTCGCGGTCGGCGTCGGCAGATCTCGGGGAGATGCTCGCCGAGCAGCGCGCGCTCGCCGGCACCGTCGCGGTGGATGGGACGGGCGTCGAGATTCTGCTGGACGACAGCACCGTCCAGCAGCTACTGCCATCGGATGATCCCGATAATTACATCGTCCACGAATTTCAGATCCGCGACATCGTCAACTTGCTGTGGGGAGCCGGCGCCTCGGCGATCTCGGTAAACGGCGAGCGCTTCGTCAACTCGACGTCGGTATACTGCGTCGGCAGTACGATCCTGATCAACGACACGCGCACCTCTCCGCCCTACCACATTCTCGCGATTGGCGACACCGCCGGTTTGCAAAAGGCTCTCGACGACGGAAACAGCTTGCGCGATCTGAAGACCCGGTCGCAGGTGTACGGTCTGGTGCTGAAAGTTGTGCAGGCCGGCCCTCTGACGATTCCAGCGTTCGACGGAAGCGTCGAGATGAAGCACACCGACATCGCCGCGACGACCGGACAGCCCGGATGAAGCCTCGGCGAAGCCAGATCGGCCTGGCGATCGTCTGCCTCCTGTTCGGAATGGCCCTGATGATGCAGCTCCGTACGCAGAATCGCCTGCGCCAGGCCACGTCGGGGGACTCGTCGACGGACCTGGCGTCCATCGCCGGGGACCTCTACGACAGCAACACGACCCTCCGCCAGGAAGTCGACCAGTTGTTGGGCCAACAGGTCGCCTACGACCGGTCTCCGGGCTCCGACAAACAGGTGCAGGTCCAGCAGGAAGTTCAGGACCTCGAGACCTTCAATGGCGTCGTCCCGGTGACCGGGCCCGGCGTCGAGCTCACGATCGATGCGGCGCTGCGGCCGGTCGACGTGCAGGACCTGCTGAACGAGATTCGGAACGCCGGCGCCGAGGCCATCTCCATTGGCGGGCAGCGCGTTGTCTACAACACGGCGGTGGCCGGTGGGCCAGGTCGAGTCACGGTCAACGGCGTCACGGTTTCGATGCCGGTCGTGTTCGAGGCGATCGGCGCGCCCGACGTCCTGGACCGCGCGCTCGATCGCAAAGGAGGAATGCTGAGTTACCTTCGCACGTCATACCCGCACGCGCAGGTCATCCTCGCGGAGCACAACTCGCTGTTGCTCCCCGCCTTCACCAGCAGCCTGCCACTCAAGGCCGCGGACTAATGGCCTCTACAGGAGCACGAGCCACCGCACCCACAGCCGCCGCTCGCCGGGGCCGCGCTGCCATCGCCTGCTGGGGCAAAGCTCGCGAACACCGAGATCAAACGGCGAGGATGGATTCCCCCGCACTCCGGGCATCGGACCCCGGTGTCGGCCTGCTGAAAAGAGGTCAGTTTCTCGAAGCGTGCGTCGCACTCGGCGCAACGGTACTCGTAGAGAGGCATGGTACTCCTACTCCGCTGTCTCGCTCTTGATCCTCTCAAAGTATAGCGCGCTGTGATGGCCCGTCAACCGCTGACCGAGATGCTCCTCGATATGCTGTTCCCCCCGCGCTGCGTTGGCTGCAAGCGCCGAGGGGGCTGGATCTGCGGCCGGTGTCGCGATGGCCTTCCCGTCGTGCCAGGTGACGGCTGCCCGATCTGTGGTGATCCGCGCGGCGATGGCGCCGTCTGCTTTCGGTGCCGCCACGATCCGCCCGAGTTCGACTCGCTGCGTGGCGCCTTCCTCTACGAGGGAACGATGCAGCAAGCCATCCGACAGCTAAAGTACCGCGGATCGTGGCAGCTCGCCCGGCCTCTGGCCCTCCGCGCCCTGGCGGTGATTGGGCCGGTCGGTCCGCCCGATCTGATCGTGCCAGTGCCACTGCACCCCAACCGTCTGGCCCAGCGCGGTTACAATCAGTCCGCTCTCCTCGCGCGGACGATCGGCCAGGTGGTAGGCGTCCCCGTCGCGGAAGAGCGATTGCGTCGCATCAAGGACACCCGCGCGCAGGTGTTGCTGACCGGTCCGCGGCGCTGGGACAACGTACGCGACGCGTTCGAGGCTTCGCCAGGTCGTCTCGACGGCGTCTCGGTTCTGCTCGTGGACGACGTCGCCACGACCGGTAGCACCCTGCGCGCCGCGGCAGCCGCGCTGAAGCACGCCGGCGCGACGCGCGTCGAGGCGCTGGTGATCGCCCGGGCAGTCTAACGCTGTCTCAAGCTACTGGCATAGTTGTTGCTTGCCAGGTCCACTGATTCTAGATTCATCCTCGATCGGCGGTCGCTGTAATGCGCATCCTATACGCTCTCAACACCTTTCGGCCGCACATCGATGGCGTGTGCGTCTCGATCGAGCGGCAGGCAATCGGCCTGGCCCGCCGGGGCCACGCCGTCGCAATCGTTGCCCCATCCCCGACCTTTCGCGACGACGTGGAAGACGGTCCCGGCTATCGTCTCTATCGACTGCGTGCGGTGTCGATCGATGGCTCGCGGCGACGGCGACTACCGCTGCTGTCGGGCCACGGTGTGACCTCGGCGCTGCGCGAGTTTCAGCCGGACGCCGTCGTCGTCGGCGTACCCTTTCTGCTGAGTCGGACGGTCGGCCAGATGGCCCGCTCCCAGGGCTACCCGGTGATTGGCATCACCAGCATGATGCCGGAGTGGTTCTACTATAATGTCACCCCGTTCCGACCGGTGGCGCGCTTGTTGAATCGAAGTCTCTGGCGATGGATTACGAACTACTACAATCAGTGTGACCATGTGGTGGGCGTCACCGCGACCGCGCTCAAGTTTCTCACTGACCACGGCCTGAATCGGCCCGCCTCGGTCATCTCCAATGGCGTTCCTCTCGACGTGTTCGCGCCGCGACCGCGCGACCGAGAGCTCGCCACTCGCCTGGGTATTCCGCCCAAGCCAACTGTTCTCTACGTTGGGCGCCTGGATGCCGAGAAGTGCATGCACGTCCTGGTGCAGGCGGTTCGGCGCGTGCGCGAACGCGTCGACGCCCACTTCATCATCGGCGGCGAAGGCACCGAACGTCTCGCGCTGGAGCGGGAAGTTGCCAGCCTTGGCCTCGCGCCGTTCGTCAGTTTCGTCGGTTTCCTGCCCGAGGACGAGTACCCCTCGATCTTCTCGCTCGCCGACGTGTTTGCGATCAGCTCGCCGGTCGAGCTGCAGAGCATCGTCACCCTGGAAGCCGCCGCGTCGGGCCTGCCGATCGTGGCGGCGCGCGCCGGTGCGCTGCCGGAGCTCGTTCACGACGGAGAAAACGGACGGCTCTTCACCGCGGCCGACCCGCGCGCGATGGCCGACGCGATCGTCGACGTTCTGCTGGATTCCGCGCGGCGGCACGCGCTGGGCGACGCCGCGCGGCTCGTCGCCGCCCAGCACGACTTTGGCGTGACCCTCGACCGCTACGAACGTCTTTACGAGCGCGTCGCCTGTCAACGCGTGGTTGCCCCGCGGACCGCGGCGCAGGCCATTGGATAAAAACGCAAAACGAAGCCCGAGCATCGCCTCCGGGCGGCACGACGGCGCCTGCTTGCGCCTTGCGCATGGCCCATTCAGGTTGCTCCCTCTTGCGTTTCGCGTTTTGCGCTTTGCGTATTACGTTTTGCGTTTTGCGTTTTCAGAGCCAGCCCATCTTTCGGTACCATCTCGCGGTCTCTGCCAGTCCATCTGCCAGCGGCACCCGCGGAGCGAAACCGAGCTCGGACTTTGCTCGCGCGTTCGAGCACGCCCAGTATCCGTGCAAGATCTCCTCGGCCTTCCAGCGGTCGAAGACCACCGTTGGTCCGCCCACGTCGCGCACCGTCTCCGCCACCCGCGCGGCGCCACGAACGGCCCAGGCGGGAATTGGCACCGCGAGACTCCGACGTCGCAGCGTCGCCGAGATCTGGCGCACCAGGTCGTCGATCGACGGAGTTTCATCGCTTGCCATGAAGTAGGTCTGGCCCACGGCCGCGGGGTGGGTCGCCGCCAGGATGATGCCATCGGCAAGGTCCGCGGCGTGGATCACGCTGACTTCGCTCCCACTACCGAGTGAGGGGCGAATCCCAAGCGCTGCGACGCGAAACAGCAGCAGGGTCTCGAGGTCGCGGGGACCGTAGATCGTCGGCGGGCGAACGACGGTCACGGGCAGATGACTTCGGTAGGCGACGAGCGCCCGTTCGGCCTCGAGCTTGCTCTTACCGTATGGACTGACCGGTCGGCAGGGCGACGTCTCGACGACGGGATGCCCGGGTTCGGATGGCCCGGCGGCGGCGAGGCTGCTGACCAGGACTAGCCGCTGCACGCGATCGCCCTGCGCGCGGCACGCCTCCAGGAGGTTGATCGTGCCAAGGTAGTTGACTCGATAGTAGTCTTCGAGGTGCGCTGCTTTGATCAGGCCCGCGAGGTGGAACACGACGTCGACCCCGACGAGCGCGGATCGCAACGATGCGACGTCGGTGATGTCTCCGGGCACGAACTCGGTCCCCAGCGTCGGAATGAACTCCCGCCGGCTCGACCGACGCACGATGCAGCGGACGCGGGCGCCGTGTTCGACCAGGTTCTCGGTCACGAAGCTGCCGAGGAAACCACTGGCCCCGGTGACGAGGCAGGTCTGACCGTTCAAGTCCGTCAGTGACACTGCGCGACGTCCATCACCATCTCTGCCATTTGCGCGGCCGCTCCGGGGCGTCCGGTCCGCTGGGCGTTGGCCGTCATCCACGCCCGCTCGGTCGAGTCATGGACCAGCAGGCCCAGGTTTTCGACGATATGACCGACGGGCCCCGGCCGGAATCCAACGCCCCGCGCCTCGACGAAGTCGCCGTTTCCCTCTTCCTGTCCCGGCAGCGTTTGCGTGAGGACGACGGGACGCCCCGCGACGAGCGCTTCCGCGATCGACTGCGGCCCTCCCTTGGTAACGATCACGTCCGAGGCGTGCATCAGCTCCGGGATCGTCTTGACGAATCCAAACACGAAGGCAGGGGTACGCAACGACATGCGCGTGAGACGGTCGCGCAGTCGGCTATTTCGGCCGCAGACGACGATGAGCTGAACCGGCAAATCGGTCGCTTGAATCTTGCGAACGATCGCCTCCAGGCCACCGGCTCCCTCGCCACCGCCCATCAACAAGGCGGTGAAGCGATCGGGGACGAGGCCCATGGCCTCGCGCAGCTCGGCGCGGGTCGGCTCGACGTTGCCAAACCGCTCGTCGACCGGCAGTCCGACGCAGCGCACCCGACGCGGATTCGCGCCGCAGCGCAACACCGACTGAAAGCTCTCGGTCGTCGCCGTGTTCAGCAACTTCAGTCGCGGTTCGACCCAACTGACGTGGACCGTCACCAGCTCGCTCACCGACGCGACGACCGGGACCGGTCGACCCGTCGCGGCGATCGCATCCAACAGCGGTCGGTTAGCGAGGGGGTGCGTGGACACGACGACGTCCGGCCGGGCCTCGTCGAGCAGATGCTCGAGCTTACGCTTTGTCGGAGGTCCGGTCACTTTCGAGAAGATCGAGTAGCGCCGCCGATGATCGAGAAAGTGATACAGCCAGCCGTAAAACCACGGGGCGGCCCGGATCAGCGGACCGTAGAGACGCGTCACGCGCTCCGGCAACGTGCGGGGCGACAGCGCGAAGACGTCCTCGATGCGGACCTGCACCGCATCGGCGTAGCGCTGCTCGAGAGCGCCGGCGAGCGCCTGGGACATCGCTCGGTGCCCGCCGCCAGTGTCGGACATCGCGATCATCACGCGCACAGGGCTCAAAGCAATCCCTGGCGCTTACCCGTCGCCTCCATCACCTCGAGCGCGCGCGTCAGATGCACCGGTGTATGGGTTGCCATCAAGCTGGTGCGAATCAGCGCGCGATCCGGCTCGACGGCCGGACTCACGGCGGCGTTGGTGAACACGCCCCCGTCGAAGAGGCCACGCCAGAAGGTCGCGAGCCGCATCTCGTCGCCCACGATCAGCGGGATGACCGGACTTTCGCTCTTGCCGGTCACGAATTTCAGCTCATTCAAGCCATTCTGGAGGAAGCGGGTATTCTCCCAGAGCCGGGCGCGGCGCTCTGGCTCCTGCTCGATGATGTTCAGCGCGGCCAGGGCTGCCGCGGTGCTCGCTGGCGGCAGCGCCGCGCTAAAGAGCAGCGCTCGCGCCATGTGGCGAATATAGTACACCACATCCGCGTCCGCCGCGACGAACCCACCGATCGAGGCAAACGATTTGCTGAACGTCGCGGTGAAGACGTCGACCTCGTCGAGCAGTCCGAAGTGCTCGGCGACGCCCCGTCCCCCCTCTCCGAACACGCCGACGCTGTGCGCCTCGTCGATCATCAACCGCACGCCGAACTTTTTCTTCAAGCGCACCAGCTCGGGGACGTTGGCGATGTCGCCTTCCATGCTGTAGACGCCGTCGACGATGATCAGGATGCCACGCTTCGGATCGATCCCCTCGAGAACCCGTTCGAGATCGGCCATGTCGTTGTGCTTGAACCGGAGCGTCTCGCCGAGCGACAGCCGGCAGCCGTCGATGATGCTGGCGTGGACGCTCCGATCGAGCACGATCGTATCGTGACGGCCGACCAGGGCCGAGATCGCGCCGAGGTTCGTCTGAAAGCCAGTGGTGAACACCAGCGAATCCTGCTTACCGACGAACTGCGCCAGTCGGGCTTCCAGCTCGCGGTGCAGGTCCA
>DATLRG010000449.1:0-6831 GCA_035534795.1 Chloroflexota bacterium | reverse complement strand
TCAGGACCGCGACCGGGTTCAGATCGCTGGCGTAGGCTTCGAGGCCGAGTCGCTGGGCCTCGAGTGGAAGCGAGCCGCCGCCGGCGAACGGGTCGTGGAAGGCGGGCAGCTTACCGGGATCGAATAGCTCGCTGGCGCGCGGGTGATCGGCGTTGTCGGCGCAGGCGCGGCGCCAACTCTTCCAGATCTCATCGCGCGCCGGTTGGAGCACCGCCTCGTTGGTTGTGTTCTCCCAGAGCACCAGTTGGCGGATGATCTCGAACAGCCGCTCGCGCTCCAGGTCGGCGGCGCACTCCTCGAGGCTCGGCTCCGGTCCAGGTTCGGGCACGGACTGGTCGCCGTCGCGTCTCGCCGCCTCGAACGTCGCCAGACGCTCGTTCCACGCCGCATGTCGCGTGGCGAGCTCGCGCGTGGCCGCCTCTCTGGCGGCCGAATCAGCGAGGAGCTCGTCCAGGTAGCCGGACGGATCGTCCACCATCTGGGAAAAAATGACCGCCCGGGCGGCCGCGAGCGGGCGCCGCGCCCACCAGAGGTGGAGGGTGCTGGGGTGGCCGTGGCGGATGGACTTCTCGCGCGCCGAGGCCTGGTTGATCGCGTCGAGCGGGAGGGCGACTTCGATGAGCTTCTTTTTGTGCTGGCTCATGGGAAGAATAGCCGGTTCAGCCAAGATACCAGAATGTCGACCTGAGCCACCTCATGATCAAGATATCGGGCGGTAATGGCCGTGCCCAATGGCCTCCCTGGTTCTTCTTGCCAGGCCAGCCACGTATGAATGATCGCCTTCGGTTCGGCGAGTTGACTGAAGCGGCGTTCGCCGGCCGGGATGCGCGCCACGCTGGATCTGACGTGTTCGAACAGAGGTGAATCCGCGGGCACCAGAAAACGCAAGAAGTTCTCTAAAATGCCGTTGGTCTGGTTATCGGGCATGATCCAGATGCCCACTCGCGGTAACAACGTGCCGACGGGCGGGCCAAGAATAGTACCGCCAGGCGCTGGGTTAGCGGGCGTACCCTGATACCCTAGTCCGGTGAGTCTATCTCGCACTGATTGCCAACGTGAACTAATATCAGTATCCGCGTCGACGACCATCCCGATAATATCGCCGTCCTCGCTTGCTTTCAGCCGGACTGGAAAGCTCTCTAAAAGTTGGTCCACGCCGCCGTGGGGTTTGATTTCATCCAGGTGCGGCACTCCTCGATTACCGCACAGGCGCTCGAGGACGTGCTTATCGTCTGGACCCTCGACCAGAAGAATCCTCTTGGTAGCCAAATCAGCGCACCTCGATGCGGTCGCGCGTGGCGACGGCCAGCTCGTTTTCGCGGAACGGGGTCGGGATAATGTCGTCACCTTTGCGCGACAGTCGAATGAGAACCCCTTCATCCGGGGCCTCGCTCGCCGCCTGCTGGAATGACTCTACGGAATCCCAACTATGGGATGTGGCGAACACCTGGACGTTAAGGCGATGAGATAGCTCAAAAATCGCACGCCAGAGAGCCAATTGAACCGTATAGTGCATTCCGTTTTCAACTTCGTCGATGAGGAGTAGCCCGTCCTTCGCGTTCACGAGCGATAGAACGATGCCGAAGAGCCGATTCAAGCCATCACCAAACGAACGTAACGGTACCGGATGAGGGATGCTGGTTGTTCGCACGATGGCAGTTCGTGATCGTCGCAGCCTCTCGCCCCCGATCATCGAAACCGCCACGACATCAGGCGTGATGATGCGCAGGGCGTCGACTACATCCTTCTCTCGATCCGACAGCGCGACGTTATCCCATAAGGGACCGAGCTCGCTCGTATGCTCAGATCCATAAGGACTGATATCGACACAGGGAAACCGCGGTTTTTCTGGCCAAGGGCTGACACTAAGACCAGGGCGTGTAAGAAACCGCCTAAGTGCTTGCAGCGTCAGAATCCTTCGGCCCGCTTCGGCGTCGATGATGAGAGCTAATTGTGTCTCGACGTCGGGAAACAATCTAGCCTGTTGAGGAACAAAACGGCGGGTTCCATCAGGTAACCTCTCTTCGGCAACGCGCTCGACAGATAGCGAAAGGCGTTGCGGCCGACCGAATCCATTCGTGGAAATCGCTATCGGCCCACTAATCTCGCCCGGTGAGGGGAAACCAGAGAAGAGGCTTGAGATCATGGCGAAATCCTCGCCTTCCACGGATCGCGTCGCCTCCTCGGATTCGCCAACGTATTCCTCGCGGTAACGCAAGATGTCTGCGATCACCGAAGGGGAGGCGTCGGAGAAGATGCGGAGGGCTTCCAACACCGAGGATTTGCCGGTGTTATTGCGCCCGGTGATCAGGTTGACCCGTCCAAGGCCCTCGATCCTCAGTTGCCGAAGCGCCCGGAATCGCTCTATGGTTAGCGTTTCGATTTTCGGATTCATCGTTTCGCTCCTTACCGGCATGACCTGCTGACACCGGCGTCAGCACGTCCCGTGGGCGCCACGGTCACCCAACCTGCAAGGTGCTTGGGTGGCCGTGACGGACTGACTCCTCGCGCGCCCGGCTTGGTTGATCGCGTGGAGCGGGGGCGGCCTCAATGCGCTTAGTCCTGGACTGCTTCAAAGAAGGCGTACCCCCGACTGAGCCATATAAACTTGCCAGTCTGGTCCCATATGACTCTATCTATGGCTCACGCTATGGCTACCTATGGCTTCTTTGCATTCGTCCGAGCCATAGAGCCGTCCATCGCAGATCAGCGTAGCTCGCGTCTCCAACCAACAAATGCACGTAAGTCGAGCGTGGATTGCACGCATAATTGCACCCGCGTGCAATCAGCCTTGGTGTCCACGGCGATCATTCCCCACGGCCCTCGTAACTGAGCTCGCGAAGGCGCTGCCACGCCGCTACCGCCGCGTCCCGCTGGAGTCCCTGACCGCGAAACGTCGCCCGTCGAAGTCGGAACGGTGCATGCCATTCGCGCTCCTCGAGCACCTGCCGGAGACCGTCCTCCACGAGCTCGCGCAGCGTCACACCCTCGGTCGCGGCGACCTGCGTGGCCCGGGCCAGGAGCGGCTCGGCAATATCGATGGTCGCCTTCATCTGGCTCACCATACCATCCGAGGGCGCGGCTGACAAGGCGAGATAGACATCGTAGCGGGCGGAATGTCCCGAAGCGATCTCGCGGGCGATCGCGAGCGGCGAGCAGCGCCTCGAGATCCTGATCGGTGTCGGTCGTGATTCCGCTCATCGTGGCGCCCCCGCCCGTCTGAGTAGTTCGGCGAAGCCGTCATTGACGTTGGTCACCCCGACGTCCGTCTCGCGGTGTAAGGGCGGAGCGGGAGGGCGACGTCGATGAGCTTCTTCGTGTAGCGCATACGCACTCCCAGGGCCCTCCGCTGAGTGCGCCGGCGCGTGATGATCGGCTGATTACCGGAATCTGATCTCCTTGGCCGTGGATAGATTACACGATCGCGTCGGGTCATGCTGACGCGTTTCAGGGCCGCGTGATACCATGAATGGCGAGGTCCAACCGGCTGGCCTCGCGATCAGAACGTGGGTGGAGGTCGAGACGTGTCCGTCGCCGCCGATGATTACGACTCGCCCTGGAAGGAAGCGGTCGAGGCCTTCCTGCCGGACTGTCTCGCCCTTTTCTTTCCCCGCGCGTTCGAGGCGATCGACTGGACGCGCGAGCCGGCCTTTCTGGACAAGGAGCTTCAACAGGTTCAACGCGAGGCGGAGCAGGGCAGACGGGTCGTCGACAAGTTAGTCCGGGTCTATCGCTACGACGGCACGGATGCCTGGGTCCTCATTCACATCGAGATCCAAAGCCAGCCGGAGGCGGACTTCGCCAAGCGCATGTTCACCTATCACTACCGCCTGATCGACCGCTATGACCGCCCGATCGTCGGTCTGGCGATCCTCGGCGACGAGCAATCGGACTGGCGGCCCCTGGATTATCAGACAGACCTCTGGGGATATGGTATCCGCTTCACCTTTCGAGCCGTGAAGCTCCTGGATTATCGCCCCGAGCTGGCGCGGCTCGAAGCAAGCCAAAACCCGTTCGCGATCGTCGTCCTGGCGCACTTGAAGGCGCAAGAGACCCGGCGCGATCCGCGGGCCCGCCTGAGGGCGAAGCTCGCGGTGATGCGCCGCCTGTATGCCCGGGGTTACAAGCGAGAGCACATCCTCGGTCTCTTTCGGTTTATCGACTGGGTAATGCGGCTTCCGGAGGACCTGGAGCGCGCGTTTTGGAGTGACTGGCGGGAATACGAGGAGGAGAAACAGATGCGCTACGTCACCAGCGTTGAACGAATTGGCCGCGAAGAAGGCCGCGAACAAGGACGTGAGGAAGGACGTCAGGAAGGTCTAAGCGAGGGACTGCTCGCGGGTATCGAGCTGGCGCTCAAGCTCAAGTTCGGCCCCGCCGGCCAGGAAATCATTCCTGAGATTCGCCGGCTCACCGGCCTGGCGCTGATCCGCGCGGTTTACGCGCGGATCGAAACGGCGACGACAATCGACGACGTGCGCCAGGTGTACCAGTCGAACGCCTGACCGCTCATCGCGGCGCCTCGGCCCGCCTGAGCAGCTCGCCGAAGTCGTAGTTAACGCTCGTCACGCCGAAGTCCGGCTCGCGCTGGAAGGGGCGGCGCAGGTAGTGGACGCGGTGCGAGTCGTCGTCGAGGAACTCGACGATGGCCAGAATGAAGCTCTCGGGCTGGTTGAGCGAGTAGAGAATCTCGTTCCTGGTGACGGTGACCGTCGCCGCGCCGGCCACGCGCCCCTTCACCTCGATGAACCGTAGCTTGCCGGTGCCGGGGACGCGGCTCTCGACGTCGTAGCCGAGCTTCTCGATCTCGCGATCGGTTGGCTCGAAGCCGAGCCGGCGCTCCACCTCCAGCACGATCGCGCGCGCCCGCGCGGCGGCGGCTTGCGTGTCGGGCGCGGTGGTTGGGGAGGCCAGCGCGCGGCCGGTCATCGCGGCGATCAATCCGGCCGGCACCACCAGGAAGCCGCCGAGGACGACCGGCGGCAGGGCCGAGATCTGTCGCTCCAGCTTCAGCTCGTCCATCCGCTGCTCGAGCCGCGCCTGGAGGGCGTCGGCGCGCTTGCGGGCTTCGCCGGAGTTGAGGCGGGCATTCGGTCTACCCGCCTGTTCCTGGAGCTTCAACTGCTCCGCTCGGTGGTCCCAGTAGGTGATCTCCTTGGTCAGCCGATCCTTCACCGCCGCTTCCGTCTTCGCGATCAGCTCGAGCTTGCGCCCGCGGACTTCCCGAAGGTGCTCCGGCACCACGTGCGTGACGGCGTGGGCCTGCGCCTGCTGCTCCAGCTCGCGGCGAATCCAGTCGCATTCGGGACGGGCGAGGATTGCCTCGACGCCGGGCTCGTCGGCTGCGAGGGGCCGATTGTCGAGGTAGGGGGCGTACTGCAGGTGCCGGGTGCCGCCGGCCGCGTCGATCTCCACGTAGAGCATGCGCCTGGAGACGACGCGCCGCTCGCCCGCGCGAGTGAGACTGGCGTCCTGAATCGCGTGCTCCAGGTAGAAGATCACGCGCGGCTGCAGGCCGGGGTCGCGCTCGTCCAGCAGGACAGCGCCCCGCCGCAGCAGGTCGCGGTCGCGCTCGATCGTCAGGTCGATGGTCGCGTCGAGGAGCGGGTGCCCCGGGCAGACGAACGCCGCGAGCGGCTGGCCGGGCGGCGCGACGAGCGACTTCTCGAAGGCGATGCGTTCGTAGCGCGGCAGCACCGGCTCGCCGATCCCGATCAGGCGGTCGCGATTGCGTACCGGCGCGGGCACGTGGGTGACTTCGTAGCGGCGCGGCTCGCGCTGCTTGGCCGTGCCCCCCAGGCGCTGAAACGCCTCCAGGAAGAACGACTCGACGTAGTGGGGCTGGAGCCGCCGCGCCTCGGCCCGCTCCATGTCTTCGCGAACGCGGTGGACGCGGCTCACGTCCATGGCGTCGTGGGCGAGCGCGCGCTCCTCCAGGAGGTCCTGGAGCTGGCTCCGGTCGAAGGCGCCGGCCACGACCCGCGTGAGGCGGGCGCGCACCTCCGGCTGCTCGCCGTAGCGAATCGCCTGGATCAAGAGGTCGCGCAGCGCCTGGCCCTCGAATTGGAGCTTGCCCAGCACGTCGAAAACCTGTCCGCCCAGCGCCTGTCGGGCTTCCTCGAGCTTTTCCAGCAGGGTGCGGTAGACGTCGCCCTCGCGGGTCTCTTCGGCGACGAGATTCCAGAGGTGGCAGACCTCGGTCTGGCCGATGCGGTGGATGCGCCCGAAGCGCTGCTCGATGCGGTTCGGGTTCCACGGCAGATCGTAGTTCACCATCAGGTGCGCGCGCTGGAGGTTGATTCCTTCGCCCGCCGCGTCCGTCGCGAGCAGCACCTGCACCCGGGGATCGTGCCGGAACGACTCCTGCGCCTTCATCCGTTCCTCGCGGCCCATCCCGCCGTGGATCAGGACGACGGCCTCCTGGTGGCCGAGCAGCGTCGTCATGCGGCCGTGCAGGTAGTTCAACGTATCGCGATGCTCGGTGAAGACGACGAGCTTCTGACGCGGCGACGGCACCGGCGAGGGAATCGCGCCCGAGCCGTACGGAGGAGGAGCCTCGGCGATTTGGTGGGCGAGGGCCGCCGGTGTGAAGATTTCGCTGAGCAGACTCGCCAGCTCGCGCCATTTCGTATCCGCGCCGCTCTGGCGAACCGAGAGCGCGAGCGTCTCCAGGCGGTGCAACGTCTCGAGCTCGGCCTTCAGCTCGGCGATGGTCCGCGCCGCGGTCGCCTGGTCGAGGATCTCCCCCTCGGCCGCCTCGACCTCGTCGTCCGGCGCATCCTCCAGGTCCTCGACGTCTTCCGCGTCGAGCGCGGGCACCGTCGCCGCGAG
>DATLRG010000448.1:0-3605 GCA_035534795.1 Chloroflexota bacterium | reverse complement strand
GGCGATCTGGCCAAGATGCTGGGGTATCCGGTCGGGGTATGGTGGCGGATCCGACGGGAGGCAGAGCGTGTGTGACCTGGCCATCGTGATCGTCAGCTACAACGTCCGTGATTTGCTGCGAACGTGCTTACGTTCCATCGAACGCGCGGGCGGGAGCCAGGACCTGGCCGAAACGGTCGCCACCGAAGCGACGAGCAAGCAGTCGGTCGACGTGTGGGTGGTCGACAACGGATCGACCGACGGGAGCGTGGAGCTGGTCCGCGAGGAGTTTCCGCGGGTCAATCTCCGAGAGCCAGGCGAGAACGTCGGGTTTTCGCGGGCGAATAACCTTGCCCTGCGCGAGATCATCTCGGACGAGCCGGGACACGAGATACCGCGCTACATTCTGCTGCTGAACCCGGACACCGAGCTCCCGCTGGCCGCTCTCGCTGAGCTGGTCTCGTTCATGGATGCGCACGCGGTCGTCGGGGCCGTCGGCCCGAAGCTCGTGCAATCGGATGGGTCGCTCGACCTGGCGTGCCGGCGGAGCTTTCCCACGCCGGAAGTTGCCTTCTACCGCCTGACCGGCTTGAGCCGGCTCTTTCCTCGCAGCCGCCGGTTCGGTCGCTACAACCTGACCTACCTGGACCCGGACGGCGTGGCGGAGGTGGACTCGGTCGTCGGCGCCTGCATGCTCGTGCGGAGCGAGGTGGTACGAGCGGTCGGCTTGCTCGACGAGTCGTTCTTCATGTACGGCGAAGACCTCGACTGGTCGCTGCGGATCAAGCAGGCGGGGTGGAAAGTCATGTACAATGGGAGAACGGTCGTCTTCCACCATAAGCGTGCGAGCAGCAGCCAGCGCAGCGTGCAGTCGCTGCTGGCGTTTTATCAGGCCATGCTGATCTTTTTCCAGAAGCATTATGCCCAACAGACCGTCTGGCCGGTTCGCTGGCTGATCGTGGGGGCGATTTACTGGCGCGCGGGCCTGGCGATTCTCTTCACGGGCCGGGGGCGTTCGCGGACGACGATCGATGGATAGTAGGACGGGCGCGAATTGCCAGCGTTGGTGCAGCATCGTGTCGGCAGCGAAGCCGAACCGGACCCCGGCGTTCCGCTGACCGGCGCGGACCGCCGAGCCGCGGACGAGGAAGTTTGATGTCGCGGACCTCAGTCGTTTACCGGACACTGATCCTCATGGCAGTCGACCTGCTCGCGGTGGTGAGCGCGATTGGGTTCGCCCATTATCTGCGCTTCGAGAGTGGGATTTTTCCGTACGAGGAGTTCCACCCGTTCCGCAACTACGTGGGCTATCTCTCGATCCTGCTCCTCGCGACGGTGCCCGTCCTGGCAGCCAATGGCCTCTACCGGCCACGCCGGTCGATCTCCTGGGTCGATCACATTTACGCGATCTTCACCAGCATGTCGGTGGCCGCGGCAGTCGCGATGGTGTCCAGCGCGGTGATGTGGCCGGACGCGAGCTCGTCGCGTCTCATGGTCGCGATTGGCTGGCTCCTGACGATCGTTCTCGTGACGCTCGGGCGCTACGTCGTCCATCGCGCTCAGATCGCGGTTCGGAGTCGCGGCGTCGGCGTCGAGCGCCTGCTAATCGTCGGGACGGGTGAACCGGCGCACCTGGTCCTGGATCGTGTGCAGCACTCGCCGGGGATCGGCTACCGACCGGTTGGCTTCGTCGCCGAGACGACGGGTGCATCGGCGATCCACGGCTTGCCCATCCTGGGCACCCTCGAGTGCATTGGCGAGGTGGTTCGGTTGCACGAGATTCACGACGTGGTCATCGCCATCCCCACGCTCTCACCGCAGCAATTGTTCGACGTCGTCACCCAGTGCAGCAACGAAAAGGTCAACATCAAGGTCTTCCCGGACCTCTTCCAGTTCATGACCTCCGGCGTCAACATCGGCGATCTGAACGGCTTGCCGTTGATCAGCGTCAAGGACGTGGCGCTGCGCGGCTGGAACCTCGCGCTCAAACGCGCCATGGACATCCTGGGTAGCGCGGCTGCATTGGTGGTCCTGTCGCCGGCGATGTTATTGATCGCGGCGCTGATCAAGCTGTCGTCGCCGGACGGGCCGGTCTTCCTGATCCAGGAGCGCGTCGGACTCGACGGTCGGCCGTTTCCGATCATCAAGTTCCGAACCATGCGGCCCGACGCGGAGAAGCAGACCGGAGCGGTCTGGGCAACCCCGAACGATCCGCGTCGCACGACGGTCGGCGGAGTCCTGCGGCGCTACTCTCTCGACGAGCTACCGCAGCTCATTAACGTGCTCGTCGGGGACATGAGCCTGGTTGGTCCACGGCCGGAGCGGCCGGTCTTCGTCGAACAGTTCCGGCGGACGATTCCCCGCTACTTCGATCGCCACCGCGAGAAGGCCGGGATCACCGGTTGGGCCCAGGTGAACGGACTGCGCGGCAATACCTCGATCGAAGAGCGGACTGCCTACGACGTCTGGTACATCGAGAACTGGACGCTCTGGCTCGACGTCAAAATTCTGCTGAAGACGGTGTTCGTCGTTTTTTCGGACAGTAATGCGTACTAAGGGCCCAGCGGGGTTCCCCGGGTCGGTCGCCGCCCCCTCTATCGCGGTCCTGATCATCCTGGCCATTGGCTTCCGCCTGACGGCGTTGTTCCTGCTGCGCTATGGGAGCAGCGTGCCGGACTGGTCCGACTTTCGGTATTATCACGATCTGGCCTCGCTCTCGGCGCAGGGGTACTTCCCGGACGTCCAGTTCTGGATGGAGTACCCGCCGCTGTTTCCCTGGCTGGCGGTCGGGGCCTATCAACTGAGCTTGCTGATCCCGAGCTGGATCCACCCCTACTTCTGGTTTGACCTGTTCTTGACGGTCGCGCTGGCGGCCGCCGACGCCGGCACGATCATCCTGATCGATCGGCTGGGCGATGCATTCTGGGGGAAGCCGGCCGGCCGCCGCTCGGCCACGATTTACGCCGCGATGTTCCTGCCGGCGTTCGCGGTCCTGGGCTGGTTCGATACCCTCCCGACGTTCTTCTTGCTGCTCTCGCTCGAGGTCCTGGTGTGCTCGCCAGCGCCGTTTCAGAAGCGCCCGTTCGCGCGGGCGGCCCTCTCCGGCGTCGCGGCCGGTGTCGGCATCATGTTCAAGCTGTTTCCGCTACTGGCGCTACCGACGGCGGCGATTCCGGAGGTGCGACCGGAGTCGTGGGAGCCCGGGGACACGGCGCCACGTCCCCGGGTCCCCCCGTCGCTCCTGAGCGGCGCGACGGCCGCCGTCACGGCCGGCGCCACAGTCGTGCTGATCGCCGCGCCGTTTTTGGTGATCAGCCCGGCGACCTTCCTGTCGACGTTCCGCAACGTGCTCGCGCGCGGCTCCTGGATGAGTCCCTGGGCGATCCTGGACGGCTACTACGAGTCCGGCGGCGTCGCGTCATTGCACGACCGCCTGTTTTACAACGCGAGCGCGCTCTGGGGGCAGCCGGACCGCGTGCCGGCGCTCTGGTTCACGCTGGTCGCGATTGGTCTGGGCGTGTACGTTTGGCGCTGGTGGGTGGCGCGGCGTGTCGGCACCGCCCGCGCGGCGATCGCTTTCACCGGCTTCGGCGTCTGTTTGCTGTTGCTCCTCTCGAGGGGCTTCA
>DATLRG010000447.1:0-9003 GCA_035534795.1 Chloroflexota bacterium | reverse complement strand
CAAGCGCAACGCTCACTCACCACCGCGCGACTTTCGCTCGCTAAAAAATCAAAGACAATCACTGAGGCACAGCCACCGGCATTCCCGGAAGAGCGGCTCGAGTTGCTTCTTCCAAGCCGCGTCGTTGCTGACAATGCAGTCGCACCCGGCAGCTAATCCCGATGCGACGATAATGGCGTCCGGCAGCGCAATATTGGTGCGGGCGCGGATCGTCGCGGCCTGGATCGCGACCGGCAGGTCCAGAGGCAAGGCGACGAGATGTGGGAACGTCGTCAGAAACGCGTGCATCTCTCACCGCCTGACAGAACACGTCGCGTAGCACGAAATATGCATCCAGACCCCTCCCGATCCTGTGATCGGAGCACGTCTACAATGTCACAGCGCTAAAGGAGAGGTCGGATCATGCACGGAGAGCAATTCCGGCAGGTGTTTCTGGATAAGCTCGCGCCGATGCTGGGAGTCGACGAGGCGAAGCTGAAGCTGTCCTTCAAGGAGGCGGCGAAAGAGACCGTCGACAAGTTGCAGCACGACGGCTATCTCACTCAGGCCCAGGCCGATCGCATGAAGATGCGGATCGAAACGGGTAAGCGCAACTTCTTCGGCGGTTCGATTGCCATGCTCACGCGGTTCCATCAGGGATTGCAGGCCGTCTTCGAGGCGATCGCCGCGAAGCTCGGCACGAGCGTGCAGGACCTCGAGGCACAGCTCGACACCGGCAAGAGCCTGGACGAAATCGGTAAGGAGAAGGGCGTCACGAATGAGGAGCTGCGCCAGACCGTCGCCAAGACGATCAAGCCGCGGCTGCAAGAGGCGGTCAAGGAGGGCAAGATCGCGCCCAAGATGGCCGAGGCGATGATCCACCGGATCGAGCAGCCCGAAAAGGTGCCGACGGCAGCGTAGCCGGGGCACCTCTCTCCCAACCTCTTGTCTACCCCCTGGCGAAGGGGGTCAGGGGGTAGACAACATCGGGCGGGGGTGAGAGAGGTTCCCCGGGTGTCGTGCGAGGCACCGATACCTACCTCTCACGTATAGTTCAGCTTTTACAAATATTTTACATCTTCCTGCCTATTGAGAGGTACGATCAAGGAGCTGGTCTTGGCCCTACCAAGGGGCTGGCTCGATAGGGGGGCTGTTGGGATCCACGGCACGGGTCGTCCGCGCGTCGGCTGCGCCTGCACTCGTTCTGGCCTGTTTTCTCCTGGCTTCCGCCTACGCCGTTCTCGTGCCGGCCTGGGAGGCCCCGGATGAGCCGGCCCACTTCGCCTACGTTCTGCTGCTCGTCGAGCAGTATACCCTGCCGGTCGATCACCCCGGCGCCCTTGGCGAAGAGCATCAGCCTCCCCTCTACTACCTCCTGAACGCGCTCACCACCCTCCCGGCCAACCTCGGCGACGCGACCGGCAGCTTTCGCGGCAACCCGCGCTTCATCTGGGCTGGCCAGGGTGGGACGCAGGTCAGCGCGGCACTCCATCCCAGCGACGAGACCTTTCCCTACCGAGGCCAGGCCCTGGGACTCCATCTCGCCCGCGAGACGTCGGTGGTGCTGGGCGTCGGGACGGTCAGCTTGATCCTCGCGCTCGGTCGGGAGCTGTTTCCGGAGAAGCCCCTGATCGGCCTCCTGGGCGCGGCGCTCGCCGCGTTCGATCCGCAGTTCCTGTTCATCAGCGGCGCGGTGAACAACGACAATCTCTTGACGTTCCTGTCGACCGGCGCCTGCTGGCAGATGCTGCGGACGATGAAACGGCCCGCGCAGGGCCGCCAGTGGCTGATCCTCGCGGCCTGGATCGCTCTCGCCGTCCTGACCAAGCTCAACGCCCTGGCCCTCGGCCTCGTGGCGGGGGTCCTCCTCGTGGCCATCGCCGCTCGCCAGCGTTCCATCGCCATCTTCTTGAAGGGAGCGGGAGCGCTGCTCCTCGCCGCCCTCGTGACCGCGTGGTGGTTCGCGCGGAACCAGGTGCTCTACCGGAGAGTCATCGGCTGGACGATGGACCAGCAGAACGTGCGGCCGCGCCCGGTCGGACTGGCTGATCTCGACGACCTCGCGCGCGTCCAATTCCAGTCCTTCTGGGGGATGTTTGGGTGGATGAACGTCGCACCCCCGACCTGGTTCGACCTGGCCATCCGCGTTCTCGTCGCGGTCGGCGCCGTCGGCCTCGTCTGGCTGGCCGTGGGTGGCGGCTGGCGGACCTTCTCGGACTTTCAGAAGGCCGGGCTGGCTGTGCTGGCGCTGGAAGCGGTGGTCGTCGAGCTTTCCGTCGTCGGCATCGTCGTCGCGGGCTGTAATGCCACCTGCTACCAGGGGAGATTGCTATTTCCGGCCATCGGCCCATTGATGCTGTTCCTGGCGCTCGGACTGACTGCCGTGGCGCCGAAGCGGACGACATCTGCCCTGGTCGCCAGCCTGGCCCTCGTGCTCGCCGGGACGTCTGCCTACCTGCTCGTGGACGTGATCCGTCCGGCGTACCCGATCGTGCCGCTGCCGACCTGGCAGCTCCGGTTCGTCCCAAACCCGACCGACGTCACGTTCGGGCAGGCATTTCGCCTCCGCGGCTACCAGGCATCGCTGATCCCCGACGGCAGCCGGTTTCAGCTCGTCCTGTTCTGGCAAGCGGTCAGCAGACCCGATTTCGACTACTCGGTATCGGTGCATCTGCTCGACGCCACGGGGAAGCTGGTCGCCCAGAAGGACCAGGCGCCGGGCGCCGATCGCAACTACCCTCCAACGTCCTGGATCTCCGGCGACGTCGTCGCCGATGAACACCAGATCGACCTGCCGCGAGATCTGCCGAACGGGGCGTACCGTCTGCAGGTCGGAGTCTACAACTGGAAGACCGGCCAGACCTTGCCGGCGGTCACCGCGGCGCAGCCGGCAGGCGGGTCGATCGTCCTCGAGGCAACCGTCCAGCGTCAGGGCCAGCGCTGGTTGGTCCAGGGTACCACCGCGCCGGTCTCGCCCTTGATCGGACTCCTCGCCCCAGCGGCGCCGGACCGTTGAGCCGCCGCTGGAGCGCGCTCGCCCTCGGCGTGGTCTTTGGTGGTTTTGCGCTCCGAGTCACGCGGCTGAACGTCGGCAGCCTCTGGGGCGATGAAGGCTTCAGCGTGGTCCCGGCCGGTTACGGCGGCTGGGACATCCCCACGGCGTTTCCGATCGGCCACCTCTCGCTGTACTACCATCTGGTCCACCTCTGGATGAGCGTGGCCGGCGGCAGCGAGTTCTCTCTGCGGTACCTCTCGCTCTGGACCGGGGTCGCGGCGGTCGTCGTGGCCTGCGCGGTGGGGAAGCGGGTCGGCGGAGCGCCAACCGGCGTCGTCGCCGCGCTGCTGTGCGCGGTTTCTCCCCCCCTGGTCGACTACGCGCAGACGGCGCGTCCGTACGCGCTCGTCGTGTTCCTCCTCGGACTCAACTGCTACGCCTTGCTGCGGATCGGGCGGCGGGCGGATGACCTTCGCTGGTGGACGCTCGCCGTGCTCAGTCTGGTGGCCGCGGCGTACTGCCACCTGTTTGCGCTCGTCTGCCTGCCGGCGACTCTGCTCGTCTGCGCCCTGGCCGCGTGGCGCGATCCGCGGCGACGGACGGGCCTGGCGGTCGTCTGTGCCGGGCTGGTCCTGGCGCTGGCCCCGTGGCTGATCGATTCATTCGGCGTGACCTACCAGGCCGTCGCGGCGCGCGCGGCACCCGTGCCGTTCACCCTTGCACAGTACCTCACCGTCGTGGGCGATGGTCTGCTGGTCGGCAACACGTTCCCGGGGGGGAGCGGAGACACCTTGCTGATTGGCATCGTGGCGGCGCTCGGACTGCTGGTGGGCGGCGTCGCGCTCTGGCGGCGGTTGCCCGGGCCGACGGCCGTCGTCGTCGCCTGCGTTCTCCTGCCGCTCGCGTTCGGGTACCTGATCGTCTCGATCGTGCCCTACTTCGATGGGCGCTACCTGCTGTTTATCGTCGTTCCGGCCAGCGCGCTGATCGGTGGGAGCCTGCACGCTGCGCGGCGACCTGCCCTGGCGGTCGTCGTCCTGCCGACGCTGGCGCTGGTCGCCCTGTCGGCGCCCCTGGCCTACCAGCAGGCGATCCTGTCGCCGCGCGAAGACCTGCGGTCACTCGCCGCGGCTGTCCGCGCGCGGGCACAACCCGGCGACGCGCTCGTCGTGAACTCCGAGTGGCGACAGATGGACCTGGACTATTATCTCCAGGGGCTGAATCTGCCCACCACGATCGTCTCGGATGGACCACCGGCCCGTTCGGCGGACGTGCAGAGTCAGATCGACGCTGCCACGAAGGCGCGGCAGCGGGTCTGGGTCGTGCTCTACGGCGCGCCGGCAGGGACCGCGACCGGCTACGTCGGGACGACCCTCCGCGAGCGTTTCGCCGAGGTCTCGAGCCAGTGGTACGGAACAACCGAGCTGGCGCTCTTCCAGGCACCGCCGCCATCGGCGGCGGTGCCGCGGCCGCTCGACGTGACGTTCGGAGATGGGCTGGAGCTCGTCAGCCGAACTCTTCTGCCGCGGCAGTCCATACCGCCGGGCGCCGGCGTGGTGGTGCCGCTGAACGTGCAGGTCGGGCAGCCGGGCGACTACGCCCTCTCGCTGCGACTGGTGGATCGGAACGGCCAGGTGTGGGCGCAGTCCGACGGACCGGTCCCGGCCAGCCCGGCCGCGTCGCCCGCGCGAAAGACCGACACGATTGACCCGGGTCTGGCGGTCCCGCTGGCAGCGCCGCCGGGCGTTTATCACCTCGTCGTGGCCGCGTACGATCCGGCGACCAGCAAGGCGCTCGGCGCCAAGCGCCCCAACGGGACCGCGGTAGCCTCGCAGGTTGACGTTGGTCGCGTCGCCGTCCGGCGGTCACCGGCCGCGCCGCCGCTCGCGGCTCTGTCCATCGCGCGCCCGCTGCACGTGGATCTCGGTCAGTACGTCCTGCTGGGCGGCGACTGGCCCGATCGCCTCGCCGCGGGAGACAACGTGAATCTCAGTCTGTTCTGGCAGGCGAAGAGCGCGGCGACGACCGGTGCGAACGTCGTCGTCGAGTTGGTGGATGCCGCCGGGAAGGTCCGGTCGACCGTACCGCTTCCGCTGGATTCCGCTACCCGGTTTCGTATGGCCGCGGGGGAAGTCCGTCAGGAGAAGTACGGTCTGCGCGTGCCACCCGTGCTGGTGGCCGGCACGTTTCGGCTGGAGGTCGGCGTGGCGACCGCTGGGTCGCAGCCGGCCCGGCTGGCGACCCTCGGATCGGTGCAGGTCACCAGCCGCGCGCGGCGCTTCGCGGCGCCACCGGTCGAGTCACGGTCGGGCGCGCTCTTCGGCGGCCAGATCACCCTGGTGGGCTTCGACCTGGTCGCCGGCTCGACCAGGGGCAAGGGCGCCGTATCGGTCAAGGCGGGCAGCCGCCTATCGGTGACGCTGGTGTGGCAGGCGTCACACAACCTCGGCGTGATGGGAATTCCGCGTGACGAAACGGTCTTCGTCCAGGCGCTCGACCAGAAGGGCAATCTGGTCGCCCAGGACGATGGCATGCCCGCGAGCGGCTCCGCCCCGACGACGAGCTGGGCGCCCGGCGAAGTGGTCGCCGACCCGCACACCATCGTGCTGCCCGCCACGCTACCGCCCGGGACGTACACGCTGATCGCCGGACTCTACGACGCACAGACCCTCGCCCGGCTGCGGACCGCCACCGGCGATCACGTCGTGCTGACGCACCTGACTGTTTCCCCTGCACTCAAGGGTGTCTGAACAGTGTCAGTTGGTGGACGATTTGCTTTGCAAGCCGTCCACCAACTGACACTGTTCAGACACCCTGACCCTTCCCGCACACTCTCTCAGACCGAATCGATTGCAGTGTAATACAATGTGTGCTAAACTGCTCCAGGAGGAGGCTCCCACACATGAAAGGTGTCACCATCTCCGCCCGAATTCCCGAGGAGCTGAGTCAGCAGGTCACAACGCTGGCGCAAGCGCTCCGGCGGAACCGGTCCTGGATCATCGAGGAAGCCATCCGCGGCTACGTCGAATCAGAGAAACAGTTCCTCGATGCTGTCGCAGAAGGCATTCGTGCTGACGTGGCAGGAGACGTTGTTCCCCACGAAGTCATTGTGACGGAAATAGATGATCTGCTGGCAAATTACCCCAGAGAGTAGTCGTGCGGATCATCTGGACGAGGCCGGCACGGAGTGATTTGCGGGCGCACATTTTGTACCTCGCCGAACGGAGTCCTGGCGCCGCGCGGAGGGTGCAGGCCGCCATTCGTGAAGCCGTGGAGCAGCTAGCAGACTATCCAAACCGGGGACGGCCGGGACGATACGAGGGCACCAGGGAGCTGGTCCTCGCCGGCTTGCCCTACCTCGTCGTCTACCGGGTGAGGGAGTCGACCCTGCGAATCTTGCGAGTGCTTCACGGAGCGCAGGACTGGCCACCGGGAGAGGGTGATTGAACTCGAGCCCGTCAGAGAGCCAACTCTTCGACGCCAACGTCGTCGTCGGTCCTTTGCCCAGGCGGCCACCGGGCGCGCCCGAGAGCGTGCCGGCGCTGCTGGAGACGATGGATCGCTACGGCCTCGCCACGGCGCTGGTGACCCACGCGAGCGCGAAGTGGCACGATCCGGCGCTCGGCAACGAGCGATTGATCCGCGAGCTGAGCGGGCAGGACCGCTTGATCCCCTGCTGGGTCGTGCTGCCGGCGAGCTGTGGCGAGGTCCCGCCGGAGGCGGAGCAAGTCCAGGACCTGATCGCGTCCGGCGCGCGGGCCGCGAGGTTGTGCCCGGTCGCGCACCGCCTGTCGCTCGAGCCATTCGAAGTGGACCGACTGCTCGGCGCGCTGGAGGAACGGCGGGTGCCGCTCCTCCTGGACTGCGACAACGTCCACTGGAGCGAGCCGCGCCCCTGGCGCTTCATTGCCTGGGCCTGCACCACGTTCCCGGCGCTCCCGATCATCTTGCTCCGCGAAGGCCAGGCGAGCTTCCGCGCGCTCTTCGCGCTCCTGGATCAGTACACGAACCTCGTCGTCGAAACGTCGTACCTCCAGGGGCACGACGCGATCAATCTCATCGTCCAGCGATGGGGACCGAGCCGCCTGGTCTTCGGGACCGGTCTGCCGCTCTGGGACCCGGCGCTCCCCATCACCGGTTTGACCTACGCGGGGTTGTCGCCAGTGCAGCGCGAGGCGGTGGGCGGCGGCACGCTCCGGCGCCTGTTGGAGGGATGCAGGCGATGAGGATGGGTCAGAACTCCGCGGCCGAACGCCAGGGCGAGTCCGACTGGCCGGCCGCGTCGGGAGCAGAGGAGGGCCTCGGGCTACGAGAACGGGCGCTGCGCGGCTTGCCACTGGACGGGGTCCTGGTCATCGACGATCACATTCACCTCGGACCGCACGCGGGGTTTTACCAGCCCAACAGCAGCGCGGCCGCGCTGGTGCGGACGATGGACCGCATCGGCATCGACCAGGCCTGCGTCTTCTCGACGCTCGCGGTGGTGAGCGACATGCGTGGCGGCAACGACCTGTCCCTCGCCGCCGCGCGCGCTTTCCCCGATCGACTGCTGGCCTACGCCGTCCCCGACCCGAACCAGCCCGAGCAGGTGAAAGACGAGCTCCAGCGGTGCCTCGACGCCGGAGCGCGCGGTATCAAGTTCCACACGCAGCTCCACGGCTATCCCTTCGACGGGCCGCGCTACGAGCCCGCGTTCGAGCTGGCCGATGCGCATCGCCTGCCGCTGATCAGCCACGGCGTCGGCTCACCGGAGACCCTCCGCCGCGTCGCCCGCGCCTACCCGGGTGCCCACTTCATCGTCGCGCACGTGGGTGCCGGTGGTGCCGGCGCACCGGGAGACGCCCTCCTGCGGGTCGCTGCCGAGGAGCCAAACGTCTACCTCGACGTCGCGAGCTCGGTGGCGCGCTTCGGGGCCTTCGCCGAGGTCGTGCGGGTGGTCGGCGCCGGCAAGGTCCTCTACGGCTCGGATACGCCCTGGATGTGCTTCACGCACCAGATCGGACGCGTCTTACTCGCGCCGATCTCAGAGGACGACAAGCGGCGCATTCTCGGTCAGAACCTGGCCACCCTCCTGAAGCAAGGTCCAAGGTGAAAAGCGCAGGGATGTGTTTCACACATCCCTGCGCTTTTCACCTTGGACCTTGCTTCAAAATGCCGCCCAGCTGATCAGTTCCTCGAACACCTGGTCCTTGCTCGCGGCGGCTCGCAGGCGCAGGCGGTCGCCAGCCTCGAGCAACTCGTAGGTCCGCCGGGCGCGGAGGTACACCGGCTCGGCGGCGTCGGCGACGAGGGGCGCGCCGGTCGCGTCGACAGGATTGACCACCACCGTGGGAAGGGGCGCGAGAGCGCCGATCAGATCGGGAAGATCGTAGCGCAGCAACACCCCCGGGATGAAGGCGCTCACCGGGCACCGGTAGCGGTCGGCTTCGACAATGGAGCGATAGCTGGCGAGTGCCTCGCAGGCGGCGACTCCGGTGACCCGCCGGTCGAGGGCGGCGGTGTGCAGCGCGATCAGTCCGCCCGTGCCACGTCCCACGATGCCGAGCCGCGACGGATCGACGTCGGACCGGTCGCCGAGCACGTCGAGTGCGCGCACCGCATCGCGGACGCGCTGGGCGACCGGCCACCCGCCAAGCAGGTAGCCGGCGTAGGCGAGCATGGAGTCGTTGCCCAGCCAGCCGACGTCGTCCGGGTCGTTGGGGAAGCGGCGCCGCCACGCCGTCTCCCCCCAGCCACGCAGATCGACCGCCAGGACCAGGTTGCCCGCGCGGGCGAGGGCCGGTACGAGACCAGCCGCGCCCGCCTCGACGTCCTTGCCGCGATCGTCGAGGAACAGGAGCGCCGGGTGCGGCCCCGGGCCGGGGGGGATGCAGACCAGGCCGGGAATGGGCAGGTCCGGTTCGCTCTCGAAGACCACCTGCTCGACAGTGAGACCCTCCTCGATCGTGTGGTCGGGGCGCCTCACCTCCGCGCCGGGCGACCTCACCCCCCGCCCCTCTCCATCCGAGATGGAGAGGGGAGCCGGACCT
>DATLRG010000446.1:0-4493 GCA_035534795.1 Chloroflexota bacterium | reverse complement strand
CTGCGCTATCGACGTGAACCGTCGCCCGACGTTGAGGCTCATGGCCGCGCCTCCTTTAGGGGGTAGGAAGCAGAGAGGGTGCCGACTGGCCATCCCGATAGGCAATGACGGCGCTCGTGAGATAGGCCAGAAGATGCCTCTTTTGCTGTCGACAGGTCGTGCTTGCGGTCAGAATCTGCGCCACGAACGTGTTGCCTGCGGGGCTGTCCGCGCCGAAGCAGCCCTTGCGCCACAAGACGGCCGGCCGCAAGGCCCGCTCGGCGGCGTTGTTGGTCGGCTCAACCCCCACGACGGTGACGAAGGTCCACAACGCGGGCTCCAGCTTGCGTACGTCGTTGCACAGGGCACGCACCATCCACGAGGGGAGCGTCATCCCCCGCTCCCACAGCGTCTGCATCTGCGCCCGCAGGACGGCCATCTCGGCCTGCAACTGGGCCCGGTCGCCCCCGCGGTCCCTGTAGCGATACCACGCCGCGAAGACCTTCTCGACCACGCCCACCGCCTCGGTGCCCCAGTCGCCGATCTCGCCGCCCCGCTCGGCGAAGACAACTAGATTCCGTTTCAGATGCGCCCAGCAGATCTGGCGTCGCTCGATCGGGATGCTCAAGTAGGCTTTGAACCGATCCGAGCTGACCACCCCGTCGAACGTCTCGCCGAGTAGGGTCACCAGCACGGCGGCACTGCGATTCTTGGCCACGACGAAGAGCGTGCAGAGGGCGGTGACCGCCGCCCAGAGCCACCGCCTCTCGCCGGCCTGCTTCCAGCCGGTCTCGTCGACCTTGGCGTGAGTCTCGGCCTCGACTTGGGCGCGCACGGCGTCCTAGGGGGCGGCGAGCGCCGCGTTGACCTCTTGGCAGAGGGTCGACACACTCCCCGGCCCCAGCGGCACGCTGAAGAGGTCGGCGAAGACCTCGGCGGTCTCGCGCATGCTCAGCCGAAAGCGGCCGTGGAGCAGGCCGCCCATCCCCGTCAGGCGCGGACCGAACGCCCCCTCCGGCAGGTCCGGGGGAGGCGCCAGAGCGGAGCAGTGGGGACAGCGCACCCGATACCCGCGATGCTCGGTCCACCTCGGCCGTGATCGGCGGGATCTCCCAGACCTGGACGCAGATCGGCTCCCCCTCCGCAGGCAGGGTCGCGGCCAAGGGGAGCGTACAGCCCGGGCACTGGGCCGGACGGTGCTCGACCCGAGCCGTAATCTGGTCGGCGCCGAGCTGGATCCGAGCGTGGCCCGGATGGCCCCTCTGCCCGCCCCGTTTCCGACCCGACGGCTTGCGCTTGAGGTGGGGCCGCGCGCCGGGCGGGTCGCTCGACGGCGGGCGCGAGGAGTTCGCCGAGTTTAGGGAGGCGCGCGCCTGGAGGTCGGCCATCTGCGCCTGCAGCTTGCTGACCGTCGCCTGCAGCGGCGGCACCTGGTCCCGCAGGAGCGCGACCTGGTCCTCCAGGAAGGCGATGTAGGCCTGGGCTATCGGCGGGAGGGAGGCTCGCACCTCCGACGGCAAGGTCGGCTGCTCATCCATGATGAGATTGTCGCTCTCGGCCTCGTCGCCCGGGGCATGCCGTCCGGATGGTCAGCGCGGGCTGGCCGCGAGGCGCGACTCCAGCGCGCGGCAGACGTCGGCGGACTCGGAGATACATCCGAACAGGGACTGCATGACGAGGAGAGACGCCTCGTGGTTGCTGCGCGGCAGGTCGTGGCCGATCGGCTCGGCGGTGCAGTCGGCCAGGAGCACGCAGGTGTAGTCGCGGAACATCGCGTCGCGCATCGTCGACTCGACGCAGACGCTCGTGGTGCACCCGGTGAAGAGCAGGTACTGGATTCCCAAGCCGCGCAGGATCACGTCCAGGTCGGTCCCATAGAAGCCGCTGAAGCGATGCTTGGAGACGACGATATCTCCCGGCTCGGGCGTCAACTCGGGCACGATCCGGGTGTTCCAGGTGTCCCGAATCAGGAAGCGGCCTTCGGTGCCGTCCCGCGCGGGGACCCGCTCGCCGACGTGCAACTGGACGTGCCGGATCCGGTTCGCCGACTCGACGGCGCCGAGGTCGCTGAGGTCCGGGCGGAATTCCATCTTGAGATAGACGACCTTCGCCCCCCGCCTCCCGCGCAGCGGCCAGGACGCGGGCGGTCGGGGCGATCACCCGGCGGATCGGGGAGACATCGATCCCGGCGCGGTGGAAGAGTCCACCCTCGGCGCCGAAGTCGTTTTGCATATCCACCACGACCACGGCCGTCCGGCCGACGTCCACGGTGATCGCCTCGGGCTTCGCCTCGATCGTCACAAGCGCACTCGTCGCTGCCATCTCAAGCACCCTTCTCGCCCAGACTTTCCCGTACGGCTAGCACCCTGAATAGGCAGGCCCCGCAGAAGGACCGGGGCCAGTCTAGCCCGGTCGGGTACGACCGACCGCAACTTTAGCCGCGATTTCCCATGAGGACGATTCTAACTCTCGCCTGCCTCCCTGCCTACCCCTCTGAACGGTTACAAAAAGTTAATGTCCATGAACGCAGCGACTCCATACCCGATTAAACAGCTAAAGTCCATCAAGGCAGCGAAGTGCGTCGCCGCGCCCGTCTGGCTTCAGCCGAGCGCCCCTTCGCCCGCCTTCCAAGGCGGCGACGGGGGGCTTTGCGAACAGGACCTACGCGTCCCCTACAGAGCCTGCCCCGTATCCAGCTCGACCGACCCGATCAGCAGGTCCGGCAGTCCGGCGAGGTCGCTGCTGATGTCTGCGCGGACCCAGGCGGCCTCGACGACGTCGGCCGAGGCCGCCGCCGCGTCGGTCTCCCAAACGCTCTCGGAGACGGCGCGATCGTCCGCGGTGACAATGAATCGATAGCGGACAAAGCCGGGCTCCGCCATGAGTGACGGCACCAGAGACGCTTTGATCGAGGAGAGCACGCGGCGGCGCGAGCCTGGCTGAAACCGATAGATTCTGACGCACTGGTACTGCACGGCTACGTCACCGACGAAGCACGAGCGTGCCGACCGCGCCGGTCGCGAGGTCGGCGATGCGAATCAGGTTGTTGTTGGTGTCCGCGACGTAGAGGCGCCCATCGGCGACGCTGACCCCGGACGGCTCGCGGAAGCGCGCGTTCGATCCGACGCCGTCGCCGTCGCCGGTCTGCCCGTCGCCGAGGAAGGTCGTCGCGGCGCGCGTTTGCGGATTTATCTCCTTGATCTTGTTGTTGTAGCTGTCGGCGACGAGCAATCGGCCGTGATCCCAGGCAACGCCGAGCGGGTGCTGCAGCCGGACCTCGTCGCCGACGCCGTCGACGTCGCCGAACTCGAACAGGCCCTGACCGACGATTGTCGTCACCCGACCGACCGGTCCAAGCTCGACCGCGCGGATCGAGCTGGTCTCGCTGTCCGCCACGTAGAGCTCGTTTGGCCCGAGCGACAGACCGCTTGGCTGGGCGAACCAGGCCTGGAGTCGTGGTCCATCTTCGAGACCCTCGTGTCCGGCGCCCGCGAACGGCTGAATCAGGCCAGCCTTCAGGTCCATGGCCCAGATCTGGTGAAATCCCGCCATGGCCACGTAGAGCGCCTCCCCACGCAGCGCCACGTCCCACGGCGAGTTCAGGGCAACCTGGCGCGCCGGGCCGCCACCGTGGAAGGAGGCGGCTTGCTCGCCGGTGCCCGCGATGGTCGAGACGGTGCGAGTCGTGAAGTCGATCGCGCGGAGGGCGTGGTTTTCGAGGTCGGCCAGGTAGAGGAGGTCGCCGGCGAGGGCCATCCCCTGCGGTGCCTGGAACCGAGCGGCGCCGAAGTCGCCATCCTGGAAGCCGGGCTCGCCGCAGCCAACGGTGTCGCGAATGACGCCGTCGAAACCGGCGACGAGGAGCACGTTGTGTCCGGAGTCGGCGATGAAGAGACGATCGGACGCAGCGTCGGCCAGCACCTTCCCCGGGAATAGCAACGGCGACTCTCGCTCGACGCTTCGTTCCAGCCGTGACGGTAACGGCTGGTGCGTCAGGAGGCCCTGCTGGTCGAAGTCCGCGATCATCTCCTGGACGACCTGATCGAGCCCGCTGAAGGTGATCTCTCCCTCGTGCTTGCCGATGACGCGTCCGCGTGGATCGACGAAGAACAACGTCGGCCAGGCGCGACCGGCGTAGGATTGCCAGACGCGGAAGTCGCGATCGTTCACCACCGGATGCTCGATGCCGTACCGCATCACCGCCGCGCGCAGGTTAGCGGTCTCGCGCTCGGCCGGGAACTTGGGGGAATGGACCCCGACGACGGCGACCTCGTTCGGATGTTTGCGTTCGACTTTCCGCAACTGCGGAAAGATGTGCATGCAGTTAATTCAGCAGAACGTCCAGAAGTCGAGAATGACGATGTGGCCGCGCAGATCGGCCAGGCTGAGCGGCTGGCTGACGTTGAGCCAGTCGACGTCCGGGGGGAAGTCCGGCGCGCGGACCGTTCCCTGCCAACGCTGTTGCAAGGCAAGCACCTCCAATGAGTGCTCTGTCAGGTGGGACGTGGTGTCTG
>DATLRG010000445.1:0-11434 GCA_035534795.1 Chloroflexota bacterium | reverse complement strand
TGATGTCCATCAGGCGCCCTTCCAGGGCGTGGTATGCTCCTCGCCTGTGCGGGTCGCGCCGCAGCTTTCCGAGGTGCGGCTGCACTCCCTTGAGCAGCCGGCCGAAGACCGACGCCGGCGCTGACGAAGCTGTGCCGTAGTACCGGTCGACGATCGTCGCATTGATGTCGCCCAGCGCGGCTCGCTGGGTCGCCTCCAGCACCGCCAGCAATCGCCCACACAGGTAAGCTGGCTCGCGGTTGTTGAGGTCCAGTTTCACGAGTTCCGAGTCCACCACGTTCTCTCCCCTTTCCTGATCGGTTATTCGGTCGCCCAACAAGACCATCTTGATCAACGCCGCCTGCGACCGGGTCACTCTGCCCTCGGCTCGGCAGCGTCGCACCGCCTCGTAGAGCAGCCCCGGCGGCACGCGCCCGCCCGCGAGCGCGATCCGCAGCAGCGCCCTGATCACCCCCGGCGTCAGGTCTTTCAAGTCCCGGACCGTAGCCCCGGCCAGCGCCACCAGTTTCAGCGGCGGTGCCGCCGCGCCATCTGGGCCGACGATCTCTTGGAGCGCGAAGTAGCGCCGCAGATGGTCCTTTGCCGTTCCGACCGTCGTGTCGACCCAGTCGCGCACGACGACACGCGCCCCGCTCGCCGAGAAGGCGGCCGCGTAGAAAGGCGTATCGTCGATCTCAACCGCCTCGCGTTGGCCCCGACGGGCCGACTCGAGCAGGCCGCGCACCTCCTCCGGCTTCGGATCGGTGAAGAATCCACCGAACGAGAAATCGGGCACCGGTTCGCGCGTCCAGAAGATATAGGTGAGCGGCCTAACCCGCAGGCAAGTCCGGTTGTCCGACAGCAAGGCGTTCGCCGCCTTGCTGAACCGCTCTCCGCACTCCGCGCACGTCGGTGCGATCAGCGATGCTTCGAGGCCATACGATTCGAAGGCGGGAGCGTTCGCGGAGATAAGGGCGAGGCCTGACGTCTGGCCGCCGGTGATACCCTGCCACTTGTACACCAGGCGCTCCACCGCTGGTCGCACCTCGCTACAGACGAGGCACTGCATGGTCTTCGCGGTTGCCTTCGGGGCTGTATCCCCTTCATCGCCCTCCTCGCCACCGGCACGTTTGGCCCAGAAGCCACGAACCGATGCCAGATCGATCGGCAACACGTCGCCGACCCGGAACGTGACGACCGCGCCCGGATCGAAGTCCGATTGGAGTCTCCCTTCGGTATCGGCTCCGCTTTCGAGGAAAGCCAGGGCCGCGGCGACCGTTTTCTCACCGGTTTCCGTCGCGCAAGCGCGAACCAGATCGGTAAAGGCCTGATGGGACTGATCGACCCGCTCCTGCTTCGCCGGGTTCCGCGCGATGCCGAGAGCGTACTCCGCGTTGTCAGCGAGGAGTTTCGGACGGATAGCGTAGGCGCGACCAACATGCGGGGCGATCGTCAGCTTCCCCCGCTTCTCACGTCCTTTCGCGCCGGTCGCCTGGTCGGTACATCCGAGGAAGCGGCCAGATTCGTCGAGGTCGACGACGTAGCGGATCGGCGTCTCCTTATAGCTGACCGGCGCCATGTTCTCGACCCGCCCGGCGTCAGCGTATTCTTTGAGCCGTTGTAGCAGCACTCTATCCTCCTTCCGCGTTGAGCTCCGCCGGGACGCGCAGCACGCCGCCGTTGAGCGCGGCTGGGAAGAACCGTGGCTGCACCGGTGCCGTGCCGTTCGCGGAGTACGTCATGTCGAAGAGCATCGGGCCAAGGCCGTCGGTTAGATCAATCGGACGCTCGGCGCCATCAGGTTCGGCGAAGTTGGCGGCGAATTCCCGGCAGCCGAGGTACGGCCGCGCGAAACACTGGCCAGCACTCACCCTCCGCCGAAATTGGTCGCGGTACTTCGCGACGTCGTCGGTCGCGTGCGGTCTGAGCGCGGCAGTCGCCCGAATGAGGTAAGCTACATCACGCAGAGCCAGAGTGTGCCGTTGCGCGCGGTCCTCGTCAGCGTAGAATCCGCCTCCGTTTTTCTCCCAACCACGCGCGGAGTGCGCGGATGCCTTATTGTTGACCTCGTTCCGCAGAATCGAGAAGTACCGGATGGGCTGGAGCACCCAGATTTCCTCGACCTGCCAGCGCACCTCGGGCTTCCAGAAAATGGCCTCGAGCACCCCCCGCGCCGCTGATGGTGTCATCACCGGGTAAGTGACCCGCTCCACCTTCATCTCGGGGCGCGTAAAGCAGGCGAATGGTCCCCACACTTTGACCGCCAATGGGATCGCGTCGATCATGCCACCTCCTTCTTACTCACTGACGACCATGCGGACGATGTCCGGCCCACCCGCACCCAGGCCACGCACGTCGTCGTACTTACCGAACCATTGCCATAATCCAGGCATCACCTCCAACGTCAGCCCCTGCGCCACGTAGTGCTGGAGCAGGTTTTGCCGCACGCTCACGATGTAGGGCTGTAGCCGTCGCAGAATCGCGCGGCCGCGTTGGGGATAGCGCTGCAAATCCTCCAGCAGCGCGTCGATCTGTGACCCCCTTCCGCCTCGAAAACGCACCACGACCGGCAAGCCTTCGTCGTCGATCAGCCGGGAGCGCCACGCGACTTCCGGGTAATCAAATGCCTTCCGCTGGTCCTGCACCTTCTCCCGATCGAGATCGATTCCCTGATAGAAGCGGTGGAAGTACTGAACGTACACGGATGGATCGCTTAGCTCAAGTCCGTCCCTGCCGCCGCGGAGCAGCACCTCGGTCGTGTTGGTGCCGGTCCGGTACGCCCCCGGGGGTTGACTTCCCTCCTCCGGCTCGAAGACCACCACGCGCCCGTTGCCCGACAGCCGTCCTTCGCGGTTGCATCGTCCAGCGGCCTGGACGATCCGGTCGAGCGGGCCCATGGCCCGCAAGACGAGCGGGAAGCTGAGATCGACGCCTGCTTCAACTACCTGGGTTGCCGCGAGTAAACAAGGCTCGCCCGTGGCCAATCGCCGCCGCACCTCGTCGAGCACCGCGCGGCGGTGCGCCCCACAGAGGAGCGTGGAGAGATGCAACGCAGACGGGTCGCCGAGTGCGTCCAGCAGAGCCAGTGCGTCTGCCTTGGTGTTGACGACCGCCAGGCCTTGCCGGCCTGGCGCGCCTCGCAGCTCGTCGGCCGTGTGCGCCCAGCTCCACTTTTCGGTCAGGCAGGGCCACTCGTAGGTGACGCGTTTGAGCGCCGCGAAGTGTCGCGCCGGATTGTGAACGATCTCGCGCACGTCCGGGAGGCCGTTGAAGCCGGGCGACGCGTCCAGTGCCGGCTGGGTCGCGGTGCAGAGGACGATGCTAACGCCATAGTGCGCAACCAGCGAGCGCAGCACGTCGAGCAGTGGCTCCAGGAGGTGCGGTGGCAGCGTCTGGACTTCGTCCAGGACGATCACGGTGCGAGCAACGTTGTGCAGCTTGCGACAAGCGCTCGTCCGGTGTCCCAGCAGGCTCTGAAAGAGTTGAACGTTGGTCGTCACCACGATCGGCGCGTCCCAATTTTCAATCGCCAGCCGTGCCCACACAGCATCCGGCGTGACCGGCGCGTCCTCCTCGTTCTCCGCGGCAGCAATACCACTGTGGTGTTCCAATACCGCCCGCTCGTCGCGGAAAATCGCTCGGTACACCTGCGCCGTCTGATCGATGATGGTGGTGTATGGGATCGCGAAGATCACACGGTCCAGGCCGTGGGCGAGCGCGTGCCGCAGCGCGAAGGCCAGCCCCGAGCGCGTCTTGCCGCCACCGGTGGGGACTGTCAAGCAAAAGAAACCCGGTGTTTGCTCGGCCGCTGCGAGGCATTCTTCGTAGACCTCGCGGCGGATGCGGTTGACCGGTGTATCCTCAGCCGTCGCGAGAATCACCTCCTGGTCTTCCTCGAAGCGTCGCCACAGTTCCGCCAGAGCGAGTGTTCCGACTCGCGCCTCGGTCCTATCCGGGTTGAAGTGCCGCTCGGTGTCGAGGTCGTCGGCATCGACGAGCGCCGAAAAGAGCATCCGCAGCAGAAGCTCGCCCTGTAGCGCATCGTTCACCCAGGTGGGCAGTGGGACCGTGCCCGCGAGATCGAGATGCGCGCCGAGCTGAGCGCGTGCAATCGCCAAGGACGTTTCGATCGCCTCCTGATACGCACGCTCCTTGAGCCAGGGCGGCAGGTCCTTGCGGGCGGGAAGGCCGCCGTGGTGGCCCTTAATCAACAGGGCAAGCGGCGGCAGCTTCTGCGCCGCGAGTGACGAACCGGCCCGCTTATGATCCGGCCCGCGTAACTTCTTGCCCGGCGCTGCCTCGCAGTCGAGCAAGTATTGCTGAAACGACGGATGGAACTTTCCCAAATCGTGCCAGAGACCGGCCCAGTAAGCCAAATCGCTGGCGCCGAACTTGTTTGCGCTGTCGCGCGCCCTCTCGGCAACGTCGACCAGGTGCTTCACCAGATCGTGCCGTTCGCCGGCTGTGTTCTTTGAGTGAGCGTAAGCCATGACCACCTCTCTGGAATGACAAAACTCTGCTAACTACCCGCCGAAGGGCAGCGATCGCCAGGGAATTTGACGCCTGCACGGGCTCAATCAATCATCCTCAGCTTCGCCGGCGTCGGGTCCACCGACACCAGCAGCGGCCGGGTCATGTGCGGGAAGGAGACGATGGCCTGGCCGGGTGCGAGGCCGGGCAGGCGCTTCCAGAGGCCCTCGTCAATGCCGCTCACCGTGCGCTGCAGCGTGCTGACGACCTGCGGGTCGGTCAGTTTATGTAGAACGTAGGAATTGACCAGGCCGAAGACCTGGCGCGGCAGGTGCTGCGGGAACTGGGTCACGAAGACCAGCCCCAGCCAGCGCTTGCGCCCGCGCTTGGCGATCCGCGCGACCTGCTGAAAGAGCACCGGCATCTTCTCGATCCGCTCGGCGCTCAAGAACTCGTGCGCTTCCTCGACGACGATCAGCACGCGCGACGGCAGGTCCACGTCGCGGTTCTCGACGGTCGCCGCTTCATACTCCCGGTACGCCCGGTCCTGCTCGTCCTGCACGCCCCACAGCAGGTCGGCGATTACCAGGTTACTCAGCTCGGACGTGCCCGCATCGGAGAGGTCGACGACCGAGACGGTGCCGGGCTTCAGCAGCGGCTTGTACGACAGGGGTTTCGCCTGGTCGCTGTCGAAGACCTTCAAGCGGTTGAGGCGGGCGAGCTTGCCGAGCAGCGCACGCCAGGAGACCGGCGAGTCGATCTTGAGCGGCCCGACGTGTCGCTTCAAGGCGGCCGCGTCATCTGCCTGGAACCTGGCGTTGTACGGGCGGATCTGATCCCCATTCGCCTTGGCGACGCACGCCCCGACGACGTCCAGCAAAAGCGACAGAGTGAGCCGAGGGCAGCCGCGGTCGAACTCGTCGAGCTCCATGGCAAGACGTTCCTCCTCGGCCTTGCCCCGCTCCGGAAAAATCCCGAGCTCGCGCAGCAGCGACTTGGCGATGTCGTAGGCCTTGAGGAAGCGCTCGCCCTGCGCCTCGGTCAGGTTCAGGATCTCCATGACCGTGTAGGGCGACAGGCGTGCGAACTGAAGCGAGAACTCGCGGGGCCTCGGGTGGTCGGGATTTGTCGTGTCGCGGCCGATCAGGTGGTAGAGCGTCGTCGGCACGCCGGCTGCCGCGAGCCCGCGCTCGGCCAGGCCGGTCAGCATCCGCGCATCGGCAGTCGGCTCGTGCAGGAAGGTGTACTCGCCCTCGACGTCGAGCAGGATCACCGCCATCTCCGCGGCCTGTGCCTGCTGGACCAGGCGTGCGACGGTCGTAGACTTACCACCGCCGGTCGTGCCGAGGATCGCCGTGTGGCGCGGCAGCACCGACTTCAGGTCCGATGGCACCCCGACCGGCAGGCAGTCGTGGCCGGCGACGAGTCCCAGGCGAATGTCGCCGTCGGCGTGCAGCATGCGCGCCGTCTCCAGGTCGTCGAGCGCGAAGACCGCGCTGTTCGGCAGCGGGCGCAGGCGCGGTGGGCTCAGCGTGCCGTCCACCTGCTCCTCGCCGAGGACCTCGACGCGAACGCGCCCGTGATAGGGCGGCAGATAGATGCCGCCACGCGTGGCGACGGTGACGAGCATCGGCGAATCGCCACGCAGGCTGTCCGGTTCGGCGAACGGACCGCTCGCGACGATGCCGACGTAGCGTCGTCCATCGCGGCTCTTGATCCGCAACAACGCCTGCGACGGCGCGGCCTGCAGGTTCTGCCGGGGCAGCAGGACCGTCAGCGAGTTATCTTCACTGCCCGGAACGTCGAACATCGTCGCCCCGATTGCCCCGGCCAGCTCCGCCTCGGGCGCCAGCTCGCCTCCCGCTGCCGCGATGTCGGCGTCCAGGCTCCGGAGCAAAGGCGCGGGCGGCGCGAGCACCGAACCCCCATCCTCCGCTTCGCCGTCTTCACGGACCGTCGAGTCGTCGTGTTGCCGTACCACCTTCATCCTCCTGTCTTACCGACCGTGGCGGAAAACGCAAAACGCAACGCGGAAAACGTCAGGCTAGGAGCCTGTCGGAGAGAACTGGGATCTTGGCCAGCGAGTAGGCTTCCCGGCGAGGCCGGGAAACCGGCGATTCGGCTCCACAGGCCAACTCCGGCTTTTCTCTCCGACAGGCTGCTAGGTTGTGATTGCAAACCGTCGTCGCTGCCTTGATGGAGGTTGGCTTTTTAGTCGGATACGGCGTCGAGCGAGGGAGGGGGACGTCGCTGGCTTAAAAGCCAGGCGTAGGGACGCGGGACTAAAGTCCCCGGGGCAGGGCGCCGGACATCCCGCAGGGGCTTCAGCCTCTCCTCCCTTCGCCTGCCTTTTAAGGCAGCGACTCCGTAGCCGATTAAGTAGTTAAAGTCCATCAGGGCGGCGACGTGAGGCTTTGCAAACAGGACCTGATGCGCGGCGGTCCCCGCCGTTTACGTCTCACGTTTTCGGCATTTCTCCCCTTCCCCTCATCTCCCGAATCTCGACGCGCGCTCGCTCAGGTATTGCCAGGGGGCGCCCGCATCGGCGTACGCGACCGACACTGGACTGGCGAGCGTCTCGCGTCCAAAGACTCCGCTGCAGACGGTCTGCGCCAGGTCGATCAGCAGCGGAAACCCGCGCTGCTCCTGGAGAACGCTGTCGGCCAGAGCGATGCACGCCGCCACGTCGGCGTGATCCGCGTGCGCGTAGAAGACCTGGGCCGGTGCCAGCCGGGTCGCGCGGTAAACGCCGACGACGACCCGCGGCGCGACCACGTCGCGGAAGGTCCGGATCCATTCCTCGGGATTGAGCCGCCGCCCGTCCCAGGTCGTGTCCGAGGCAACGCGCATGCGGTAGTGGCCGTTGTCCACCGTCGCGTTAATCTGCTCCTTCAGCGTGCTGACAATCGCGAACTCCAGGGGATGCAGCGCCTGGCCGATCGTCAGCAGGACACGGTCGACCGGCTGGCTCGCGACGAAGACGAACTTCTGATGGCCCTCGACGAGCTCGCGAATTACCTTCGTCGCCTCGATCATCAGGTCGAGGCTGCCGGATCCCGTGATCAGCTCGTACGGCGCGGGACTGCCGTGCCCCATCCGCCAGATCGCGTTCGAGCGACGGAGCAGGATCGCCCGCTCGGCGTACGACATAATCCCGCGCTGCGCCAGCTCGGACAGCCGGTCGTGGCGGCTCGGCTGATTCATCCCGCCCCGCGGCTCCCGCCGCTCGAGCAGATCGATCATCTCCGCCATCGGATCGCCGCTCGCCATGCGCAGATCGCGCCGGAAAAGTCGATTGCCCCAGGTGCCCTGGTCGCCCTGGTACGAGACCAGGCAAACGCCGACCTGATAGATCGTCAGTGGAAGCGTGTCATGCACTTGCGGCCGACCGTCGCAGGCCTCCACACCGCCGTTGAAGAGCAGGCCGCGATGAATCCGCTCCAGATCGGACAGTTTCGCCCGGTAGTGGCCCGCCCCGCTTGGCGCACCGGGATACCCGGACAGCCGCGGCAGTACTTCCTGACGGATCTGCCGTAGCGCCGCCGCCTCGTGCCTGGTGGCGTCGAGCACTTCGTCGGCGAGGCGACCGTAGAGATTGTGAAGGTCCTCGCCCGGCAGCCAGGTATCCACGTCGAGCAGCCGCCGGAGATCCTCGCCGAAGCTCGCGGCGAACTGTTCGGGCGATACGTCTCCAGTCGCGTCGCCGGTGAGCTCGATCGCGCGCGACCGATCTCGCCCGGTGCTCGTCTCACTCATCGCGCTGGTTCCTCCTCCTTCTCTTTCCCCTCCACGTCCGAAAAGTTCGACAGGTTACGGGACGAGCCCCAAACGGCGAAGGAGCGAGTCCGGTTCACGGCGCCCGGGCACGAGAAGGGACGCGTACCGGTCGGCCTGCGCCGCGGGTAGTCCGAAGACCGTGACGAGGCGCTGCGCGATCGCCGTACGCTGCTCAGCTGGACTTGCCGAGGAAAGGCCGTCGACGACCGCGGCAGATGGGGCCAGCAGCTCGAAGGCGAGCGCGTCGGCGTCACGTTCGGCCGCGTCGATCGCGGATTCACCGAACTCGCCACCAGCCCCGCGCTCCATCAGGTGGACGTGGAAGCCGAGTCGCAGGTGCGCCAGCAGGGCGTGAAGCCGCTCGTCCCCGCGCGCCGGCCGCTCGCCGTCGAGCACCTCCAGCACCGCCGGGCCCAGATGCTCGACGGCGGTGCGGCGTGGCTGCCAGTAGTCCCGGAGGAAGTGCGCGAGCTCGTGCGCCAGCGAGAACCGCTGCTCGCCTTCAGGATCGGCGCCCTCGACGAAGATGAACCCCTGTCCATAACGCCCGACCAGGCAGGCGCGCAGGCGGCGATCGGCCACGGACGGGGCGCACCGAATTCCCCGGTGCCGCAGCCAGTCCTCGACGGCCACCACGCGCAGCTTCGGCAACAGGACGACTGTCACCGGCAGGGCGTTCGCGATGGGGATCCTCAGATTCCTGGGAAACGGCTCCGGGCCACCGGCGGCGGCCCAGAAGGCAGCTGCTGCCTCGGAGACCCACAGCGGCGTCACCTCGGCTCATCCGTGGTTTGGCGGTCAGTAGCGTCGGCAGCGGTCGGCTCGTCTCGATCGCGCGCCGCCATCAGCAGACCTCGCTCGTCCGCGTCGCCGCGGCGCATGCCGGCGAGCGCGTCGGCGTGGCGCACGATCTCGGCGAGCGCGTCCGCTCTCACCCCGAAGCGCGTGGCGATCCGGTCGACGTCCTCCCGAAAGACCGGCGGCGCGGGCCTCGGGCGTCGGCACAGCGCCAGCTTCACCAGTGTCTCGATCGGGCACGACAGGGCGGCCGCCAATCCTCGCTCGTCCAGCCCCTCGCTGCGCGCGTATCCCTTCAACGCCGAAGCGAGGAAGAATGGGTCGTCCTGGACCCGGCGAGCCAGCGCGGCGATGCGATCATCCATCGCCATCTCGCGCCCGTTCGAGTCGCTTCTTGAGACGGTCTTTCACTCTCTTCACTTCCCGCCGCTGCACCTCGAGCGGCCGGTCGTCGAGGCCGAGGACGTGCGCGTACGCGGCGGTCTTGCGCTCGCCCGATCCCATCAGCTCCAGCACCCTCGCGTCCACCGCGTTCAGTCCTTCCTGGACCCCTTTTGGGAGCGCCCGCGCCATCGCCAGCGCGAGGGACTCCTCGTCGTCCCGCTCCAGGACGGTGGCCGGGTCCGCCTCCTGGTCCCATAGATACTTCCCCAGCTTCGGCGAAAGTTCGACAGCCTCCAGATCGACGCGGCGTACGGCGTGACGCCGCTCGGAGTGCAGGATGTTCTTCAGGTCGCCCGAGGCCGAGATGCGCAGGTACGCGCTCAGCGTCTGAAGCTCCGGCTGGTACGTCGATGGATTTTTCGCGACGGCCAGGATGGCATCTTCGGCCGCGGTGACGCAGTCGTGGGGGTGAAGCCGGGGATTACGCCGGATCAGCCAGTCGCTCAGACTATCCAGGTAGCCCGCGGCCAGGTCCAACGTCGCGGTCGGATCGTCCGCGCACAGGCGCTCCCAGATCGCCCGCCCTTCGTTCGCGGGTGGTGGGACTCCGGGAACAATGGCCATCGACCAGCCCTCGGGCAACGGCAGTCAGAATCCGTTACAGCACACTTGTTCCGTCGTGGAATAGCTCTTAGACTAGGCCCATCCTGCCTGACTGTCAATCCCTATGGCATTCCAACTTGCCGTCCCAGCCGGGCGACGCCTAGAATGCCCCCGATGCAGCGAACAATCCAACCGATCCATCCCTTTCCCGCGCGCATGGCCCCGGAGATCGCGCTCGAAGAAGCGGCCAAACTCCCTGTCGGCTCTCTCGTCCTGGACCCCATGAGTGGGTCGGGGACGGTCGTCCGCGTTGCCTCGGAGAAAGGACACCGCGCGCTCGGCTTCGATCTGGACCCGCTCGCCGTGCTGATGGCGAAGGTGTGGACGACGCCGATCGACGTCGACGAGTTGCGTCGGACGGGCAACGAGCTCGCCAGGCACGCCAGAGACCAGGCTCGGTGTGCTGTCTCGCTGCCGTGGATCGACGGCGACCAGGAGACCCGCGCGTTCGTCGACTACTGGTTTGCCAAGGCACAGCAGGCCGACCTGCGGCAACTGAGCGCCGCGCTGTGCGAGCTCGTCGGCCCGGTTGGCGACGCCTTGCGGCTCGCACTCAGCCGGATCATCATCACCAAAGACCACGGTGCATCCCTGGCCCGTGACGTGTCCCACAGTCGCCCCCACCGCGTTCGCCTCGACAATGACTACTCGGTCGCCAATCAGTTCCTTCGCTCGACCGAACGCTTGGCACAGCGGCTCGAAGAGCAGCGCCCCCCGGGCAACGTCTCCGTCGACGTCGGCGACGCGCGACGGCTGTCCGCGGTGGAGACGTCCTCGGTCGACGCGGTGATCACCTCTCCGCCCTATCTCAACGCGATCGATTATCTGCGTGGTCACCGGCTGGCGCTGGTGTGGCTGGGCCACCGGCTTGGCGACCTCCGCGGTCTGCGATCGGATTTCATCGGCGCCGAACGCCGGCCAGGCGTCGACGCGGATCTAGAGTTGGCCAGAGACTTGACCGCATCGCTCGCGTCGCTCGACCGGCTGCCTCCGCGGGACCGACAGATGATCGATCGCTACGTGCTTGACCTCCACGCGACGGTCGCCGAGCTGCACCGCGTGCTGCGGCCCGGCGGCACGGCCGTCCTCGTCGTCGGCAACTCTTGCATCCGAGGCGTCTTTGTGCAGAACGCGCGCGCGGTCGTGGTCATCGCCGAGCGGGCTGGCTTCAACCTGGTCAAGGAGGTCGAGCGTCGCCTACCGCCGGACCGACGGTACCTTCCGCCTCCCCACGAGCTGGAACCGTCTGACCTCGAGAAGCGAATGCGGAGCGAGACCGTGCTGACCTTCCGGCGCTCAGAGAGCGGGGCGGGCTGGCGCACCCGCTAGAGGGTATCTGGCACGTGTCAGTGGGGCGGGGATT